>JAOPWF010000347.1 GCA_025965815.1 Mycobacterium sp. | reverse complement strand
GGGGTGCCGGTCAGGATCAGGTCGCCCGGCAGCAGCGTCATCACCGCCGAGATGAACTCCACGATCGCACCGACGTCGTGAATCATCATCGAGGTGCGGCTGTGCTGGCGGACCTCGCCGTTGACCTCGGTGCGGATCTCCAGGTCGGACGGGTCGATGTCGGTGACGATCCACGGCCCCACCGGGCAGAACGTGTCGAAACCCTTGGCGCGGGTCCACTGCCCGTCCTTCTTCTGCAGATCGCGCGCGGTCACGTCGTTGCCGATGGTGTAGCCGAGGATGTTCTCGGCGGCGCGCGCGGCGGGGACGTCCTTGCAGGGGCGGCCGATCACCGCGGCGAGTTCGCCCTCGTAGTGCACCGAGGACGACGCGGGCGGCAGCTGGATGGGCACATTTGGGCCCACGATCGCCGTGTTTGGCTTGAGGAAGATGACGGGGTCGGGCGGTGCCTCGCCACCCATTTCGGCGACATGGGCGGCGTAGTTCTTGCCGATGCAGACCACCTTGCTGGCCAGGATCGGAGCCAGCAGCCGCACGTCGGCAAGCGGCCACCGGCGACCGGTGAAGGTCGGTGTGCCGAACGGGTGCTCGGCGATTTCCCGGACAACAGCTTCGTTCTGCTCGCCTTCGATGCTCACGAAGGCGACCCCGTCTGGGCTGGCAATTCGACCGAGGCGCATGCTCACAGCCTAGTAGCCGGTGAGCTGACCGCCGCCAGCCGCTCCCGCTCGCCGGCGCGCGTTCCGCCTTCTCATATTGTGAGATATCAATACAGCATACTGAGATGGCTGTGGAACGATGGCGGCATGTCGGACATCGCGATCGGCACCGCGCGCCGCTGGTCGATGCTGGCCATCGCGCTGACGGCGACCATGTGCGCCAACGTTTTCGTCAACGGCGCCGCGTTTCTGATCCCGACGTTGCACGCCGAGCGGGGCCTCGACCTGGCGACGGCCGGCCTGCTGTCCTCGATGCCCAGCTTCGGCATGGTGGCCACGCTGATCGGGTGGGGCTATCTGGTGGACCGGTTCGGCGAGCGGATCGTGCTGACGGTCGGCTCGGCGCTGACCGCCGTCGCGGCGTTCGCGGCGGCGTCGGTGAGTTCCCTGGTGGCGGTGGGTGCCTGTCTGCTGCTCGGCGGGATGGCGGCGGCCAGCAGCAATTCGGCCAGCGGCCGCCTCGTCGTCGGGTGGTTCCCGCCCGAGCAGCGCGGCCTGGTGATGGGTATCCGCCAGACCGCGCAGCCGCTGGGTGTCGCGGTGGGCGCCTTGGTCATTCCCCGACTCGCGCAGAGCCATGGCATCGCCGTGGCGTTGCTGTTTCCCGCGATCGTGTGCGCGGGGTCGGCGGTGATCTGCGCCGTGGGGGTGCTCGATCCGCCACGCCCGCAACGCGCCGAGGCGGCCGCCGAGGTGTTGGCCAACCCGTACCGCGGTTCGGCGGTGCTGTGGCGCATTCACGCGGTGTCGGTGCTGCTGGTGGTTCCCCAGTGCGTGGTGTGGACCTTCACCCTGGTGTGGCTGATGAGCGAACGCGGGTGGTCGGCTGCGGCGGCAGGCGCGATGGTGACCGCGGCGCAGGTACTCGGGGCGCTGGGCCGTATCGCCGCCGGGCGCTGGTCGGACATCACAGGTTCGCGGCTGCGCCCGATCCGGACCATCGCGCTGGCGGCGGCCGTCGCGATGGGCCTGTGGGCGTTGACCGACGCGCTGGGCTGGCCGGTGAGCGTCGCGGTGATGGTGGCGGCCTCGGTGATCACCGTGTCCGACAACGGTCTGGCATTCACCGCCATCGCCGAGATCGCCGGCCCGTTCTGGAGCGGACGCGCGCTGGGCACCCAGAACACCAGCCAGCTGCTGACCACGGGAATCGCCCCGCCGCTGTTCGGCGCGTTGATCGGCGTCGCGGGTTATCCGGTCGCGTTCGCCGTGGCCGCGGTCCTGCCGCTGGCGGCGCTGCCCCTGGTGCCGGTCGACGAGAAGGCGGCGGCGCGCAGCTGAGTCCTACAGGCCGGCAGCGATGCGGTCGCCGATCTGGCTGGTCGACAGCTGTTCGTCCCCACGGCTGGCCAGATGCGCCTCGACGGCCTTGTCCACCCGGGCCGCCGCGTCGTCCTCGCCGACGTGCGAGAGCAGCAGCGCCACGGACATGATCGCCGCGGTCGGGTCGGCGATGCCCTTGCCCGCGATGTCGGGGGCGCTGCCGTGCACGGGTTCGAACATCGACGGGTTGGTGCGGGTCGCGTCGATATTGCCGCTGGCGGCCAGGCCGATCCCGCCGGACACCGCGGCGGCGAGGTCGGTGATGATGTCGCCGAACAGGTTGTCGGTGACGATCACGTCGAACCGGCCGGGGTCGGTGACGATGTGGATGGTGGCCGAGTCGACGTGCTGATAGGCCACCTCGACCTCGGGGTACTCCTCGGCGATCTCCTGGACGGTCCGCCACCACAGGCCACCGGCATAGGTGAGCACGTTGTTCTTGTGCACCAGCGTCAGGTGCTTGCGGCGCTGCTGGGCGCGCTCGAAGGCGTCGTGCACCACCCGGCGCACGCCGAACGCGGTGTTCAGGCTGACCTCGGTGGCGACCTCGTGCGGGGTCCCGACCCGGATGGCCCCGCCGGTGCCGGTGTACGGGCCTTCGGTGCCCTCGCGGACCACGACGAAGTCGATCTGCGGATCGCCGGCCAGCAGGCTGGTCACACCCGGGTAGAGCCGGGACGGTCGCAGGTTGATGTGGTGATCCAGCTCAAAGCGCAGCCGCAGCAGCAGACCGCGCTCGAGCACGCCGCTGGGCACCGACGGGTCGCCGATGGCGCCGAGCAGGATGGCGTCGTGCGTGCGAAGTTCTTCGAGCACCGAGTCGGGCAGGATCTCACCGGAGGCGTGGAATCGCCGCGCGCCCAGGTCGTAATTTGTCTTCTCGACATCGGGTAGCACGCTGTCGAGCACCTTGAGGGCCTCGCCGACGACCTCGGGTCCGATGCCGTCGCCGGCGACGATCGCGAGCCTCACGACAGGTCCACCAATTCGAGCGTGACCGCCCCGACGGCGGTGCCGATCGCGGCCAGCACGTCGTCGGGCACGTCGCGGTCCAGTCGCAACAGCACGGTCGCACCCTCACCGGTGGCGTCCTGGCTGAGCTGTGCGGCGTAGATGTCGACCCCCGCGGTGCCCAGCAGCGTGCCGATCTTCCCCAGCGCTCCGGGTTGGTCGATGTAGTTGATGATCAGGTTGACGCCCTCGGCCCGCAGGTCGAAGTTGCGGCCGTTTATCTGCACGATCTTCTGCACCAGCTGTGGACCGGACAGCGTGCCCGCGACGTTGGTGACCGAGCCGTCGGAGTAGACCGCCCGGACGTCGACCACGCTGCGGTGATTGGGGCTTTCCGTCGCGGTGCTGATGTCGGCGGCCACACCCCGTTCGGCGGCCAGCGCCGGCGCGTTGACGAAGGTGACCTGGTCTTCGATGACGGCCGAGAACAGTCCGCGCAGCGCCGAAAGTCGCAGCACGCCAACATCTTCGGACGCCAGCTCACCGCGGACCTGGACGGACAGCGACACCGGCAGCTCGCTGGACAGCGCGCCGATCAGCACGCCCAGCTTGCGGACGATGTCCAGCCACGGGGCCACTTCCTCGCCGACGGTTCCGCCGCCGACGTTGACGGCGTCGGGGACGAACTCCCCCGCCAGCGCCAGCTTGACGCTGGCCGCGACGTCGGTGCCCGCCCGGTCCTGCGCCTCGTCCGTGGACGCGCCCAGATGCGGGGTGACGACGACCTGCGGCAGGTCGAACAGCGGGCTGTCGGTGGTCGGCTCGGTGGCGAACACGTCGATGCCCGCGCCGCGGACGTGCCCACTGCTGACGGCCTCGGCCAGTGCCTCCTCGTCGACCAGCCCGCCGCGGGCCGCGTTGACGACGATGACCCCCGGCTTGGTCTTGGCCAGCGCCTCCTTGCCGATCAGTCCGGCGGTCTCCGGGGTCTTGGGCAGGTGCACGGAGATGAAGTCGGCGCGGGTCAGCAGTTGGTCCAGCGACAGCAGTTCGATGCCCAGCTGCGCGGCGCGCGCCGGCGACACGTACGGGTCGTAGGCGATGACGTGGGTGCCGAATGCGGCCACCCGCGCCGCCACCAGCTGCCCGATCCGGCCGAGTCCGACCACGCCGACGGTCTTGCCGTAGATCTCGGTGCCGGAGAACGACGACCGCTTCCACGTGTGCTCGCGCAGCGAGGCGTCCGCGGGCGCAATCTGGCGGGCGGCGGCGAGCATCAGGGCCAGGGCGTGCTCGGCGGCGCTGTGGATGTTCGACGTGGGGGCGTTGACCACCAGCACGCCGCGTGCGGTGGCGGCGTCGACGTCGACGTTGTCCAGGCCGACGCCTGCCCTGGCGACGATCTTGAGCTTGGGCGCCGCGGCCAGCACTTCGGCGTCCACGGTGGTGGCCGATCGCACCAGCAGCGCGTCCGCCTCCGGCACGGCGGCCAGCAGCTTTGGCCGGTCCGGGCCATCGACCCAGCGGACTTCGACCTGGTCGCCGAGTGCGGCGACGGTGGATTCGGCGAGCTTGTCGGCGATCAATACAACGGGAAGACTCACACCGCCAGCGTAATGGGCTGTAATCGTGGGGTGGACGTCACCGTGGTCGGCAGCGGGCCCAACGGCCTGGCAGCCGCTGTCATTTGCGCGCGCGCCGGCCTGGCGGTCCAGGTGCTGGAGGCCCAGCCGACATTCGGTGGTGGCGCCCGCACCGCCGCTGACCCCGAATATCCCGGGGTGCGCCACGACATCTGCTCCGCGGTGCACCCGCTGGCGTTGGGCTCGCCGTTCTTCGCCGAGTTCGATCTGCCCGCCCGCGGCGTGACGTTATCCGTCCCGGAGGTTTCCTACGCCAACCCGCTGGACGGCAGGCCGGCGGCGATCGGCTACCACGACCTGGACCGCACGTGTGCGGAGCTGGAGGACGGTGCGTCGTGGCGTCACCTGCTGGGTCCGCTGGTCGAGCACGGTGACGCGGTGGTGCGGCTGATGTTGAGCGACAAGCGCTCGGCGCCCACCGACTTCGGCCCGGCGATTGCGCTGGCGCTGCGGATCGCCGAGCAGGGCACGCCGGCGTGGCGGGCGTTGTCGGGTGAAGACGCCCGTGCGTTGTTCAGCGGTGTGGCGGCTCACACGATCGCGCGGATGCCCTCGTTCGTGTCCGCCGCTGCCGGTCTGATGCTGGCCACCCTGGCGCATACCGTCGGCTGGCCCATCCCGGTGGGTGGCAGCCAGTCGATCCCGGACGCGCTGCTCGCCGACCTGCGGGCACATGGCGGTCAACTGATCGCCGGCCACGAAGTCACCGATCCGCCGGGCGGCGTTGCCGTCTTCGATACCGCGCCCACCGCGCTGTTGGATATCTACCGCGATTCCATACCGACCCGATACGCAAAGGCGTTGCGACGCTACAAGTTCGGGCCCGGCGTGGCGAAGGTGGACTTCGTGCTGTCGGGTGAGGTGCCATGGACCGATCCCCGGCTGGCGGCCGCCCCGACGCTGCATCTCGGCGGCAGCCGCGAGGACATGGCGCGCGCCGAGAAGGCCGTGCACGCCGGACGGCACGCCGAGCGCCCGATGATCCTGGCGGCCCTACCGCACATCGCCGACCCCGGCCGTATCGACGCCGACGGCCGCCGGCCGTTCTGGACGTATGCGCACGTGCCGTTCGGCTCGCCGGTCGATCAGATTGACAAGGTCACCGCCGCCGTCGAGCGCTTCGCGCCGGGATTCCGCGACATCGTGGTCGCGGCGCGCGGTGTGCCGGCGTCGCGGCTCGCCGAGAACAACGCCAACTACGTCGGCGGTGACATCGGCGTGGGCGGAAATTCGGTCGTGCGTGCGATGTTCGGGCCGACGCCGCGGGTTGACCCGTGGACGACGCCGATCCCGCAGGTGTACCTCTGCTCGTCGGCGACTCCGCCCGGCGGCGGGGTACACGGCATGGCGGGGTATTACGCGGCCCGCGCGCTGTTGAGACGTGAATTCGGCATCAAGGAGATGCCCGAGCTCGCACCATAATCCGGCACCACCCGGTGGGCGTCAGCCGCGACACTTAAACCCCCGCGACGACACGCCGGTGCACGTCGCAGGGGTTTAAGTCTGGCGGAACGTCGGGACTAAGCGGTTTCGGTGATGGGGCGGTCGACCCAGCTCATCAGGTCGCGCAGCTTCTTACCGGTGACCTCGATCGGGTGCTCGGCGTTCTCCTTGCGCAGCTGCTCGAGCCGCTTGTTGCCACCCTCGACGTTGGCGACGAGTTCCTTGACGAAGCTGCCGTCCTGGATGTCGGCGAGGATCTGCTTCATCCGATCCTTGGTGCCTGCGTCGATGACCCGCGGACCGGACAGGTAGCCGCCGAACTCTGCGGTGTCGGACACCGAGTAGTTCATCCGGGCGATGCCGCCTTCGTACATCAGGTCGACGATGAGCTTGAGCTCGTGCAGGACCTCGAAATAGGCCATCTCCGGGGCGTACCCGGCCTCGACCATCACCTCGAAGCCGGTCTTGACCAGTTCCTCGGTGCCGCCGCACAACACGGCCTGCTCGCCGAACAGGTCGGTCTCGGTCTCTTCTTTGAAGGTGGTCTTGATGACGCCGGCGCGGGTGCCGCCGATGCCCTTGGCGTAGGACAGCGCCAGTGCCTCACCCTCGCCGGTCGGATCCTGGTCGACCGCGATCAGGCAGGGCACGCCCTTGCCGTCGACGAACTGCCGGCGCACCAGATGGCCGGGGCCCTTGGGCGCCACCATCCCGACGGTGATCTCGTCGGCCGGCTCGATCAGATCGAAGTGGATGTTGAGGCCGTGGCCGAAGAACAACGCGTTGCCCGCCTCGAGATTCGGCTCGATCTCATTCTTGAAGATGTCGGCCTGCGCGGTGTCCGGCGCCAGCAGCATGATGACGTCCGCCCACTTGGCGACCTCGGCGGGGGTGTCGACCTCGAGGCCCTGCTCGGCGACCTTCTCCCGCGATTTCGAACCCTCTTTGAGGCCGACCTTCACCTGCACGCCGGAGTCGCGCAGGCTCAGCGAGTGCGCGTGTCCCTGGCTGCCGTAGCCGATGACACCCACCTTGCGACCCTGGATGATCGACAGGTCTGCGTCGTCGTCGTAGTACATCTCAACTGCCACTGTGAATTTCCTTTTCTTTCTGCGTCTTTGCAAACGGTGAATTATTTGGCGGTGACGATGCCGCGCGGACCGCGGGCGAGCGTCACCATGCCGGACTGGGCGATTTCGCGGATGCCATAGGGCTCGAGTAGCCGCAGCAGCGCTTCCAGCTTGCCGGGCGTTCCGGTGGCCTCCACGGTCAGCGATTCGGCCGAGACGTCAACCACCTTGGCGCGGAACAGGTTCACCGCTTCGATGATCTGACCACGGGTGGCCGCATCGGCGCGCACCTTGATCAGAGCCAGCTCGCGGGAAACCGAATTGTCCTCGTCCTGCTCAACGATCTTGATGACGTTGATCAGCTTGTTCAGCTGCTTGGTGACCTGCTCGAGCGGAAAATCCTCCACCGAAACGACAATGGTCATCCGGGACAGGCTCTTCTGCTCGGTCGCACCGACCGCCAGCGACTGGATGTTGAACCCGCGCCGGGAGAACAACGACGCCACGCGGGCCAGGACACCGGGCTTGTCTTCGACGAGCACACTCAGCGTGTGCGTGGTGACGGCCATCAGGCATGCCCCTCGGATTCGTCGTCGAACAGCGGCCGGATGCCCCAGGCGGCCTGGATCTCGTCATTGCTGGTGCCTGCGGCCACCATCGGCCACACCTGCGCGTCGGCCCCCACGATGAAGTCGATCACCACCGGGCGGTCGTTGATCGCCCGCGCCTTGGCAACGACATCTGCCACGTCTTCCTCACGCTCGCAGCGCAATCCGACACAACCAAGCGCCTCTGCCAGCTTGACGAAGTCCGGGATGCGGTGCGAGTGGGTGGACAGGTCGGTCTGCGAGTAGCGACCTTCGTAGAACAGTGCCTGCCACTGCCGCACCATGCCGAGGTTGCCGTTGTTGATGATCGCGACCTTGATCGGGATGCCCTCGATGGCGCAGGTGACCAGCTCCTG
>JAOPWF010000316.1 GCA_025965815.1 Mycobacterium sp. | reverse complement strand
CACAACACCTTCGATGACATCATCGACAACGACGCCGACGAACTGGCGGGCGCGGTGAACGCCCGGTTCGGGCCGGCGTCCCTGTCCGGCGCGCTACCGGCCGACACGCTAGCCGACCTGGAGCCGTCAACGGACGCCGAAACCGCAGTCGACACCTTCATGGTGCTGGCGAATGTGCCGCAGGGCCGGACACTGCGAAACGACGCCGAGAAACTCGGCATCGAGCGGAACCTCGACGTCGGCGGCAAGCTCATCGTCGCCAGCGCCGACAGTCGCTCCATCGACATGGGCAACGGACTGAGGTTCACCGTCATCGGTCCGATGCTGCCCGAGGTGCAGGACCTGCAGAAGCAACACGACAAGTGGGTGAAGGACAACCCGGACGCGGTACGGGCCACGCCGGAGGCACTGGCCAGCTACGTCGACGCGTCGGTGCCCAACCTGTCCAGCATCGTGGTGCTGGCCGAGACCAAAGGCCGCAACCCCAAGCGCATCCTGTTCACCGGTGACGCCCGAGGGGACAAGATCCTGGAAGGCCTGGAATTGGTGGGCCTGGTGGAGCGGGGCGGCTCGATTCGCGTCGACGTGCTGAAGGCGCCCCACCACGGCAGTTCCAACAACGTCGAGCAGGATTTCTTCGAACGCATCATCGCCCACCACTACGTCTTCTCCGGCAACGGGGAACACGGCAACCCGGAACGCGAGACCCTCGAGATGCTCGCCGCCGCCAGGGGCGACGACGAGTACCGGATCCATCTCACCTATCCCGTCGCCGACATCGACGTCGAGCGGAAAAAGGACTGGGACAAGCATCGGACGGCGGAAGTCGCGCGGCGCAAGAAGAATCCGGCCGCCACGGTCCGAGCCGAATGGTCGGACGCCACCAACAGCCTGACCGCCTTTCTCGCCGACAACCCCGATGTCAATGACAAAGTCGTGGTGGTCGGCGACGATGGTCCACACACCATCGACCTGCTGGGGGAGCGATGAAACGAATCGTGCTGTGCTTCGACGGCACCGGCAACGTGGTGCGCGCGGAGGGAAACACCAACGTCCTGCTGCTGTTCAAGCGGATCGAGTACGACCCCGACCGGCAGCTGACCTACTACGACCCCGGGGTGGGAACCTTCTCCTCGGGTGGCGCGTGGACCCCGCTGGCGCGCTGGCTGTCGCGGATGTGGGGCTTGGCGTTCGGCTCCGGAATGCGCGAGAACCTCGAAGAGGCATACACATTCCTGATCAACCACTGGGACCCCGGCGACGAGATCTACCTGTTCGGCTTCAGCCGCGGCGCCTACACCGCACGCGCGATGGCCGGGCTGCTCCGCGAGATCGGCATCATCCGCCCGGGTGCCGACAACCTGGTCCGCTACGCGGTCGGTAACTACGCCCGCAAGCAGCCGAAGTGGGGCAAGAACGAGTGGAAACAGTCCGGGCAGTTCAAGTCGGCATTGGGGCGGCCGGTGGACGGTCACTTCTGGGTGCCGGTGACATACCTCGGCGTCTGGGACACCGTGAAGGCGCCGGGCCTGCTGCGGCGCAGCACGGTGTGGCCGGACACCCGCGCGCTGCCCAACGTGCAGACCGGGCGGCACGCGGTCTCGATCGACGAGAAGCGTCGGCCCTACCGTGAATATTTGATCGATAAAGATAAGGCCGGAAACAGGCTTGACGAGGTGTGGTTCGCCGGGGTGCACTCCGATGTCGGCGGGTCCTACCTCGACACGCCCAACCTCGGCGACATCACGCTGAACTGGATCGGCGAGGGCGCGCGCCAGGCGGGCCTGGAATTCCGCGACGACCGCCCATTCCCCGCCCTGACACCCGAACACGCGATGGGGCCCATCCACGCTATGGGCTGGATATGGGCGCTGGCGACCTATAGGAAACGCCCTCTCCCGCCCGGGGCGCGGGTGCACACCAGCGTGCGGTCGCGCGTCGAGCAGCAACCGGACTACGGACGACGGCACATACCGGGCGATGTCGAGTGGGCCGAGCCCGACTGGCTGGCCGCAGTCAGTCCGACGCCGGGACTACGCTGTATGCCGTGACCCGCAGTCACCGCGCCATCGGCTGGGTGTTGTTGGCGGTGAACGACATTCGCTTCGACAAGAACAATCCGCAGGCGCCGGGCCGGCACTTGCCGCCGAGCTCGTCGGCGATATTCCGCTGTTCGGCAACGCCTTGCAGCGCACGCCGGACATGGATCCCAAGCAACTCCTTACGGCAAATACCAAGCTGCACAAGCAATTACCGAACCGCGAGCCGGTTCATCACCTGCAGCAGGACTGTCAGGTCGTCGTCGCTGAGCGCCGCTAGTGCGGCGGGCGCAGGTTCGTCGATCGCCTCCAATGCGACTACCACGTTACGTCCGGCGTCGGTCAGCGACACGATCTTGCATCGCCGGTTGTCCGGATTGGTCCGGCGCACCACCAGGCGGCGCTTCTCGAGGTCATTGACGGCCACGGTTGCCGCCGGGGCGTCGACAGTGGCCGCGTCGGCGATCTGCTTGACCGTCATCTGCTGGCGCGCCAGCCGTCGCAGGATGCGGATCCTGCTGAACGGCAGGCCGATCCGCTCCACCGCCGTGCGTCGCCGAGTGTCTGTGTTGTCCCTAACCAGCGCCGACATTGTTCGCCACACCTGGCTCGCCAACGGGTTAGGCAGCATGAGCGCTCTCCTGTCGTTGCGAGGGCCCGGCGATGAGCGGTGCGAGCCGCTCGGCCGAACGGATCGCGCGTCGTGATGTCGACCATATGCCCAGCGCGGTAATCCCGAGCCCTAGCATTGCGCACATCAACCACAGCGGCCTGGCGTCCGCGGTGTACTGGGCAGTGCTTGCGGTCAGAGCCGCCCCAGCGAGCGAACCGCACAGCGCCACACCGATACTGACGCCCACCTGTCGGCTGGTCGAGGCCACCGCCGAGGCCGCACCCGCGCGATCCGTCGGCATGCCGCTTACCGCCGCGGTGGTGATCGGTGCGTTGGCCATCGCGAAGCCGGCGCCGAAAACCGCGAAGATCGCCACTACTGCCCACACCGGAGCGGTGACGGTGAGACCGGCCAGCATCAGCGTCGCCGCGGTGATCATGATTCCGGCCGCCAGCAGCGACGGCCGAGTGCCGAAGCGGCCGACCAACCGGCCCGACAATGGCGAAAGAGCTAGAGCCGCGACAGAAACCGGTAGATACATCAGGCCGGTGTGGACAGCCGAATAGTGCCGCTCACCCTGCAGGTACAGCGACATCATGAACAGGAAGGCGCCATAGGCGGCGTACGCGCATACCGCGATCACTGTCACCGACGCGAACGGGATGCTGCGGAAGAACCGCAGGTCGATGAATGGATCGTTGCGCCGGGATTCGTAGCGGAGAAATGCCAACAACGCCAACACCGCGACGATCGATAGGGCGACGGACGGAGCGGCGGTCCAGCCCATTTCTCGTCCCTGGATGAGGACGACGACGACGGCGACCAAGAAGGTCACTGCGAGCGCCTGACCGATCGGGTCGACGTCTCGCATCGTGGCCGAGCGCGACTCCGGGACGAATATCGCGGTGAGCACAATCGCGGCGGCGCAGATCGGCAAGTTGATCCAGAACACCGCGCGCCAGTCACCCAGCTCGATCAGCGCACCGCCCATCATCGGGCCGAGCGCCATCGCAATGCCGATAACGGCTCCCCAGACGCCGATCGCACGAGCCCGCTCCACCCGGCCGACGAAAACCTGACTGATGATCGACAGGGCGACGGGATTCAGCATCGAACCGCCGATTCCCTGCATGAACCTTGCTGCGATCAGGGTGTGAATGTCAGGTGCGAGGCTGCACAGCAGCGATCCGATGGCGAAAATCGTCAACCCGATCTGAAAGACCCGGCGGCGGCCAAATCGGTCGGCGGTGGCCCCGGACAGCAGCAGCAGCGACGCCAGCACCAGCGTGTAGACGTCGATCACCCACTGCAGCTGAGAAGCCGACGCGTGCAGCTGGGTGCGGATCGACGGGATCGCGACGTTGACGATGGTCGCGTCCATCGACACGATCAGCAGGCTCAGGCAGCAGGAAATCAAGATAATCACCTTGCGCCGCCGGCTGAGAGCGTCCATACAACGATTGTGAAACTACAACCGTTGAGCGTCGAGCATGCCAGCCGGAACCTATGGGCACCTGTTAGCTTCCAGCGACGCCGCCAAATCCCGGTGCGGGGAGACCTCGCTACCGCCCGATCGTGCATTCTGCGAGAGAGGGCTGCACCTGTTCGTCGTGGTTGTGCTGCGGCTGCGGCGGCCTACCGGTGGTGTGTGCCCGCTGGTCCGCGGACAACTGCCGTCATGTCAGCGTTGCGACGACGCGCGAGTGACGCGGCCAGACATCACGAATCAGCACCGAGAGTGCCCAGCTCACGATCGACAAGACGATCGGACCCCAGATTTGCGGTCCACCAGAAGTGATCGATCCGCAGTCCCCAGTGGGTGCTGGCGATGTTGACGATTGTGCCCGGCGAGCACTATCAGTCAGAGCGCTCTCCTTCTCGTAGGTCGCGGCCTTCGGCGGCTTTGTGCGGAAGTGCGGAGTTGCCAGCCAAGCAGCGGAATACCTTGCGCGCCTTGCTTGTTACAACTTTTGGTAGTAAAGGCACGCGCTCCAGAGGTGCTGCGCTTTTCTATCGACACACTCTTTATGCGCGAGGATCCTCAGCGCACTGACCAGGAAGGCGCACCACCATGAAGAACTTCGCGATCACGACCATCACCGCTGGCACGCTGGCTGCCGCGGCGCTGGGAATGGCCGGTGCCGCCGCAGCGGCTCCCACCGGTCCCTCATCGGTCGCCGCACCCGCCTCGTTGTCCTGCATCGACGCGGGCCAGGCAACCCAATGCGGGTCACCCGGCAATGTTCAAATTACTGCCAACACGCCTCCCGTCCAGTATCAGCCCCTATATCCCTACTTCTTAATTGGCGGCCACCACCGGTAGCGGGTCGTCGAACGATCGTCGCCTTCGGAACCTGCAGATCGGCTCGATCTGCAGTTCTCGTGCTGGTAATCCCGCTTCCTCAACATGACTAAGTCGGATGGCTGTGGCGGTCCCCATCAGGTTCCCAAGTTTCGCTGCATTTTCTCGCGGATATCTGCACTTGTGCAGTGGTCGTGATACACGCGGGACCGAGCGCTCAGGGACACCACGTGTTGCCACGATATGCTGGGTGGCGTGCCACCACGATTGAACCTTTTCACTAACCGTCTGCGCGCCAACTCATTTGGTGGCGCGGCACGCAGCTACGATACGCACCGGCCTCGCTACCCCGACCAAATGATCGACGACCTCGTGGCGCTTGATGCTCGCCGGGTCCTCGATGTCGGCGCCGGTACCGGGATCGCTTCGCAGCAACTCGCCGAACGAGGCGCCGACGTGCTTGCGGTTGAGCCCGACGCTCGGATGGCCGCCGTTGCACAGGAAAAGGGGGTCCCGACCGAGATCGACACGTTCGAGCGGTGGGACCCCGCGGGACGCATGTTCGACCTAGTGGTGTTCGGGGCGTCCTTCCACTGGGTGGATCCTGCTATCGCGCTGCCCAAGGTGCGTGAACTATTGCGCGACGGCGGCAACCTGGCGCTGCTGTGGAACCGGTTGATACCGACGAGGCCGACCCATGACGACTTCGCCGCAATCTACAGCGACTACATGGACGCCGATACCCCCATGGACGGCAACCCCGACGACCTTGTCGCCGTGCTCACCGCTGCGGGATACACCGTCACACAACACACGTATCCGCGCAGCGTCCACTACTCCCGAGAGCAGTGGCTTGACCTGGTATTCACCCATTCCAATCATCTGACCCTCGACGCGGACAAGGCCGCGGGGCTGCGCAGCAAACTGGCGGACCGAATTGGCCCAGAGGGCGTGGCGGTCGGTGGAGATGCACTCGCGATCCTCGCGGCGCCAGCGTAGGGCACAGCCGCAGGTTCCCTGATGCCGGAGCGGTCCTGACCGATAACTGATCACTGATGTTGTTCGGCCGTGAGGGACGTGCCCGAAATGCCCACCTCTGAGTAGCCCTGTGTCAAGCCGCGGGTTGTTGGTGCTGTTGCAGCAGGGCCTGGAGGGTTCGATGGTTGTCGGGGTTGTAGGCGGTGTTGGTCTGCCAGCAGTGCCAGATGATGTAGAGCCAGGCGCGGGCGAGGATGCGGGTGGCGTGGGGGTGGTCCTTGCCGCGGGCGATGGCGCGGTTGTAGAGGTCGGCGGCCCAGGGGTTGGCGTGACGGGAGTCGTTGGCGAAGTCGCACACGGCATCACGGAGGTTCTTGTCGCAGGCCCAGCGAAACCCGACCGAGCATGTTTTTCCGGACTGCCGCGTCGAGGGTGCCACCCCGGCCAGGCACATCAGTGCTTCGGGGGTGGGGAATCGGGCACGGCAGTCACCGATTTCGGCCAAAAGCCTTGCGGCCCGGATGGTTCCGGAACGCGGCAGGCTGGTGAAGATGTGCGCGTCGGCATGGGCGGCCAGTTGCTCGCCGATCTGCTTGCCCAGGATTTTGATCTGTTCGACCAGGGTGCTCAGGGTGGCCACCAGGGCGTGGGTGATGGGCAGGTGGGCGGCGCCCTGCTGGCCGGTGGCGCCGCGCGGTGCGGCGCTGAGCCGGGCGTGCAGGAGGGCCGGGTCGGTGCGGCCGGTGTAGCCCACCGACTTCAGCCAGCCACCGAGCCGCTTGGGGGTCAGCCAGTCGGCGCGGTCTTGGCAATCAAACCGGGTCAAAAACGTCAGGCTGATCACCGAATCCAGGTCTTCGAACAGCCCGACCGCGCCGGGAAACACTTGCTTGAGGTGCTCGCGCAGCTGGTTGGCCACGCTGACCCGATGCGCGATCAGATCTTTACAGGCCCGGCAGGTCGCGCGCAGCGCCACCGTGGCCGGGGTGTCGGGCACCAGCGGGCGCAGTCGGGTCCGGTCGGTGCGCAACGTATCGGCGAGCACGAAGGCATCAAACCGGTCGTCTTTGTTGCCGGCCGAGCCGTAGCGGCCACGCAGGTTTTTCAGCTGGTTGGGGCTGATCACCACCACGGTGATGCCCGCGTTCAACAGGGCGTCGACCACCGGCCCGTCGGGGCGTTCGATGGCCACTTCGGTGGCTCCGGCGCGCGCCAGCACCGCCAGCAGCTCGCGCAGGCCCGCCGCGCTGTGCTCAACGGTGCCGCGGTGCACCTGGCGGCCACGTTCGTCAACGATGGCGATCGCGTGATCATCACGGGCCCAATCGATTCCGCATGTGAGTCCGTTGGCCGGTTGGGTCGCCAACATAGGTGGGGCATACTGCATAACAGCCTCCTCGCTGCTGATCCCAGTGGGGAGGCACCCGCATCTCGGTGCCGGGGCGTGACGCCGGTTCGCTCACTGTTCGGCGCTCAACGGCGCTCAGCCCTGTCGACCATCTGCACGCCCCGGGAACCGTCGAGTCCCGCAGAACTCAGAGTGGACATCCCTCCACGTGTCAAGCGACAAAGGGCGATGACTCGACGGCACCTCGGGTGCATCGGCGACCCATCCAAGATCACCGACACACCAATGGTGGTGCATCAGAAACCCATCCAAGATCACCGACACACCGATGGTGCACCAGTGAGCGACAACCAGAGCGAAAGTCGCTCGGAGGTGCGCAATTCGACTACCGGTCAGAGCAAGCCGAGTAGCTCCAGGTCGGTGATGTACTTGACGATCACCGGTGCGGTGATGTGCGGGATGTCCTTGTCCGGCCCGATCTTGGCGTCCTGCACGGCCGTCCGGAAGTGATCCGCCGGCGCGAGGGATCCG
>JAOPWF010000273.1 GCA_025965815.1 Mycobacterium sp. | reverse complement strand
GATGACGAACTGTCCACATAGTTATCCACAGGTTGTGGAGACAGGACAGCCGCCGTCGCTCTGTTGTCTATTGGCGTGGACGTCGCAGGCCGGGGCTCATCACAGTGGTAGCGCACGCTGTGGGCTCGCGACTTTGCGGGCATCCTCGCTCTGTTGTCTGTCGCCATTCCGTTATCGAAACGGCATTGGCAGAAGCTAACAGTTTTCTGCGCGGGTGCCAACCGTTCTGCAACATTGTTCGCAGCTTTGATCGCGGGTCCTGAAACTGCGTGACGGCTGTGGTGGTTGTGAACCGGTTGGCCACTGGCAGGGGCCCTTGTGGCGAGGTTTGACCCAGCGAATTCTCGTCAGTACCCTCGAACAGTCGCCCGAACGTGGCGATACGGCTGCGACCCAGGATTTTCTGGAGACCGCGCCGGTTAGCAAGCAAGACGGACGAGCTTACCAACGGCAATCGCGTCCCCACGGCATGAGGATTCATCGCGTGGGTTGCGGATGCCACACGCAACGAGGAGTGAACAGCCGTGGCCAAGGGCAAGCGGACCTTTCAGCCCAACAATCGCCGTCGGGCGCGGGTGCATGGGTTCCGGCTGCGGATGCGCACCCGGGCAGGCCGAGCGATCGTGTCGAACCGGCGCGGCAAGGGTCGCCGCAAGCTGACTGCGTGATTCGACGCGGGATTTAGCGCGGTGCTTCCGGCGCGGTACCGGATGACGCGGTCCACGGAATTCGATGCCACGGTCAGTCAAGGCGTGCGGGCGGTGCAGCCCGACCTCGTGGTGCACGCGGCACGGTCTTCTGGCGGCACCTCCGACGGCGGACCCCGCATCGGTCTGGTGGTCTCGAAATCCGTTGGCAGCGCGGTACAACGGCACCGGGTGGCCCGTCGGCTTCGCCATGTGGCGCGCACGGTGATCGACGAATTGGACGCCGAGGACCGGGTCGTCATCCGGGCGCTGCCCAGCAGCAGACGCGCCATCTCGGCGCGACTCGAGCAGGAACTGCGGACGGCACTGCGCCGGACCCGGCCGCGAAACGGAGCACCACGCTGATGTCCGTAGGTTCGACGGCTCGGATGGGACGGAACGGCTCGGCCGTTGCCCGCGGCGTGATCTTCCTCATCGTGCTGTACCGCCACACCGTGTCGCCGATGCGGCTGCCCACGTGCCGGTTCAGTCCCACTTGTAGCCAGTACGCAGTCGAGGCGCTCACCGAGTACGGATTGATCCGGGGTGGCTGGTTGGCGGTGGTGCGGCTGCTGAAGTGCGGTCCATGGCATCGGGGAGGATGGGACCCGATACCCGAGCGCCGCCGCGCTGCGCATGTGCACGGCAGTGAGGACGCACCGGCCACCGACGATCTCTGGGATGCCCCAGCGTTGCGAGGAAAGAGCGAAACGCGTGTTTGATTGGTTCAGCCTCGACGTCATCTACTGGCCCGTGTCGGCGATCATGTGGGTCTGGTACAAAGCGTTCGCCTTCGTTCTCGGGCCGTCGAACTTCTTCGCATGGATGCTCGCGGTGATGTTCTTGGTCTTCACGCTGCGCGCGATCCTGTACAAGCCGTTCGTCCGCCAGATCCGCACCACGCGGCAGATGCAGGAACTGCAGCCACAGATCAAGGCGCTGCAGAAGAAGTACGGCAAGGACCGCCAGCGGATGGCGCTGGAGATGCAGAAGCTACAGAAGGAACACGGGTTCAACCCGCTGATGGGTTGCCTTCCGGTGTTGGCGCAACTGCCGGTGTTCCTCGGGCTCTATCACGTGTTGCGGTCGTTCAACCGAACGGTGGTCGGCGGGTTCGGCGGCAGCTTCGGGCCGCACCTGTCGGTGGAACAGAACCGGGCGACGGGCAACTACATCTTCAGCCCGGCCGATGTCGGGCACTTCCTCGACGCGAACCTGTTCGGCGCGCCGCTGGGTGCGTCGATGACTCAGTCGAGCGGTCTGGACGCGTTCACGGAATTCAGCCGCGGGGCCGTGGTGGGAGTCGGCCTGCCGGTGATGATCATGGCCGGCATCGCGACGTACTTGAACAGCCGCGCATCGATCGCGCGGCAGAGCCCGGAGGCGGCGGCGAACCCGCAGACGGCGATCATGAACCGGCTGATGCTGTACGTGTTCCCGTTCGGTGTGGTGGTCGGCGGGATCTTCTTGCCGCTGGCGATCATCTTCTACTGGTTCGCCAACAACATCTGGACGTTCGGGCAGCAGCATTACGTGTTCGGACACATCGAGAAAGAGGAAGAGGCGAAGAAGCTCGAGGCGCAGGAGCGGCGGGCGGCCAACGCGCCACCACCCGGCGCCAAACCGAAGCGGCCGCGCAAGGCGCCGGCCGCGGCGACCGGCGAGGTGTCAGACGCGGAACCGACGGGCACCGAGTTGGGGACCGATGGGAACGCGGCCGATTCCAATTCGAGTAAGCCGAGTGCGGGCAATACGGCGGGCAACCCCGCACCGCGGCCAGGAGCGACTCCGCGCCCGGGCGCGCGGCCCAAGAAGCGGAAACGTTGACCGGAGCAGTATCCGGTGGATGAGGGAGAGACAGAGATGACGGACGCTGAAACGACCGAACGCGCCGACGAGTTGGTGGACGACGAGAACGGCGAGAACGGCACTGACGGCGCGCCGGCGACCACCGGCGACGACCTGGAAGAGCGGTTGGTGGCCGAGGGCGAGATCGCCGGCGACTATCTCGAAGAGTTGTTGGACCTGTTGGATTTCGACGGCGACATCGATCTGGACGTCGAGGGCGACCGAGCGGTGGTGAGCATCGACGGCGGTGATGAGTTGTCCAAGTTGGTGGGCCGCAAGGGTGAGGTGCTGGACGCGCTCCAGGAGCTGACTCGGCTGGCGGTGCATCAGAAGACCGGTGAGCGCAGTCGGCTGATGCTCGACATCGCCCGCTGGCGCCGGCGGCGTCGCGACGAGTTGGCCGCGCTGGGCGACAAGGTGTCGCATCGGGTGCTCGAGACGGGGGAGCGAGAGGAGCTCTCGCCGATGACGCCGTTCGAGCTGAAGATCGTGCACGACGCGGTGGCGGACGTCGTCGGCGTGCACAGCGAGAGCGTGTGCGTGGAGCCGTCGCGTCGCGTCGTCGTTCTGCCCGACTAGGGACATAGT
>JAOPWF010000449.1 GCA_025965815.1 Mycobacterium sp. | reverse complement strand
GTCGATGGCCAAGGGCCTGCTACCCGACTACCACCCCCAATCGGTGGCCGCCGCCCGTTCACTGGCGTTGCGCAGGGCCGATGTGGTGATGCTCGTCGGTGCTCGGCTGAACTGGCTGCTCGGCCACGGCGAACCGCCGCAATGGAACCCCCACGCGAAATTCATCCAGGTCGACATCGAGCCCGCCGAGCTGGACAGCAACCAGCCCATCGCCGCCCCACTCGTCGGCGACATCGGTTCGGTGATGACGGCAGTCGTCGAGCGGACCAAGCCCGGACAAGTCACCGCCGCGGGACCGTGGCGCCATGAACTTGCCGAACGCTCGGCGGAGAATGTCGCCAAGCTGTCGCGGCGTCTGGGCGCTGATCCGCACCCGATGCGGTTCTACGGAGCGCTGAAGGCGATTCGCGACGTGCTGCGCGAATATCCCGACACCTACGTCGTCAACGAGGGCGCCAACGCGCTCGACCTCGCGCGCAACGTGATTGACATGCCCGTGCCCCGGCACCGACTCGACAGCGGCACCTGGGGTGTGATGGGGATCGGGATGGGCTATGCGATCGCCGCCGCCGTCGAGGGCGGCGCTCCGGTCGTGGCCATCGAAGGTGACAGCGCATTCGGTTTCAGCGGCATGGAACTAGAAACTATCTGCCGCTATCGACTGCCCATCGTCGTCGTCGTGCTCAACAACGGCGGCGTCTACCGCGGCGACGGGGTAAACACCGTGTCCGCCGACCCGTCTCCGACAACCTTGATGCCGCAGGCCCGCCACGAGCGGCTGATCGAGGCGTTCGGCGGCAAGGGCTACCAGGCGACAACGCCCGCGCAGCTCACCATCGCCCTCACCGGCGCGCTCCTATCGGGCGGCCCCGCGCTCATCGATTGCGTGATCGACCCCAGCGACGGCACCGAAAGCGGCCATCTCACCCACCTCAACCCGACCGGCTTCCGGCAGAAGTAACACCGAAGATCCTCCACACGAAGGGAATCCATCATGACCAACCTCCCACTCAGCGGAATCAACGTCATCGATTTCACCGGCGTTCAGGCTGGCCCGTCCTGCACCCAGATGCTCGCTTGGTACGGCGCGGACGTCCTCAAGGTCGAGCGCCTCACCGGCGGTGACGTCACCCGTCACCAACTGCGCGACATCCCGGACGTCGATGCCCTGTACTTCACGATGCTGAACAGCAACAAGCGGTCGCTGGCAATCAACACCAAGACCGCTGAGGGTAAGGAGGTCATGGAGAAGTTGATCCGTAGCGCCGACGTGCTCGTCGAGAATTTCGCCCCCGGAGCCATGGACCGCATGGGACTGTCCTGGGAACACATTCACGAGCTCAATCCGCGGCTGATCTTCGGCTCGGTCAAGGGGTTCAACGACGACTCGCCGTGGTCGGACCTCAAGGTCTACGAGAACGTGGCGCAGTGCGCGGGTGGGGCCGCCTCGACGACCGGGTTCTGGGACGGTCCGCCGACCATCAGCGGCGCGGCCCTCGGGGACAGCAACAGCGGGATGCACCTGCTGATCGGTCTTCTGACCGCGCTCCTCGCTCGAGAGAAAACGGGAGTGGGCCAGAAGGTTTCGGTCTCGATGCAGGACGCGGTGCTCAACCTGTGCCGGGTCAAGCTGCGCGATCAGCAGCGCCTCGAAAGGGTCGGCTACCTCGAGGAGTACCCGCAGTACCCGGACGGCACGTTCACCGACGCGGTGCCGCGCGGCGGCAACGCAGGCGGGGGCGGGCAGCCCGGCTGGGTGCTCAAGTGCAAGGGCTGGGAGACCGACCCGAACGCCTATATCTATTTCACCATCCAGGAACAGAACTGGGAGCGGACCTGCGAGGCCATCGATAGACCCGAGTGGATAGACGACCCGTCGTACAACACCGCGGCCGCCCGTGCCTCGCACATCTTCGACATCTTCGATGACATCGAGAAGTGGCTTGCGGACAAGACCAAGTACGAGGCGGTCGACGTCCTGCGCAAATTCGAGGTGCCCTGCGCCCCGGTGCTCAGCATGAAGGAGATCGCCTACGATCCCGCGATGCGGGCCAGCGGCAGCGTCGTCGAGGTCGAGCAGAAGGACCGCGGGAAATACCTGACGGTCGGAAGCCCGATCAAGTTCTCCGACTTCACGCCACAGATCACCGGGTCACCGCTGCTCGGCGAACACACCGACGAGGTTCTCGCCGACCTAGGATACGACGCGGACGAAATCGCCAAAATGCATGCCTATCACGTTGTGTGAGCACGCGTTGCGCCGGCCGGAACGCGGATCGCGATGACGTCGACGACCAACGCGGTCACGTCGTCGTGGCCGCCGGCGTCGACCGCCGCACCGATCAGTGCGTCCGCGGCCACCTGCGGATCAGACTTCGTCCGTAACACTGCGGCGATGGAGTCGTCCTCGACTTCTTTTGTAAGGCCGTCCGAGCACACAAGGACCCGGTCGCCGGCGCTCATCGGCAGCAGCCAGATGTCGGCCTGGTAGTCGATTCTGCCCAGCAGCGCACGTGTCAACAGGTTGCGGGCCGGATGGGAGGATGCCGCAGACGGAGCGATGGCGCCCGCGCCGATCAGTTCCTGGACAACGGTGTGGTCGACGCTGAGCTGCCGGAATTCGGTGGAATTCAAACGGTAGGTGCGGGAATCGCCGATATTGACCACCAGCCAGGACGGCACTTCGTCGAGGTGCGTGGCGATCACTCCACTTAGTGTGGTTCCCGGCGGCCGCCCGTGGTCCACCCCGATCCGGTCGATCCGCGCCCGCGCGTCCGGCAGGCAGGCCGACAGCATCTCGCCGGTCACCCGCACCTGAGCGGCCAGCGGAGTGAGTGCCCCGATCGCTTCACGGCTGGCGACGTCACCCGCGCAGTGACCACCGATCCCATCTGCCACGACGAAAACGGGCGCCTCCGTGCAGTACGCGTCCTCATTTCGGTCATGCGCTCGACCCGTGTGAGTGGCCACACCCCAGTCGATCGTCGCGGCACCAATCACCGCACGGCCCGGTACCGCCCGCACTTTCACCTGGCGCGCACCCAGGTGGATCGTGCAACCCACGGGAGCGGGCACGTGCGTTCCCGGCTTGACGGGGATCCGGCAGCCATTCATCTCGATATCGGAACCGTTGGTAGAGAAACGGTCCCGGATCCACAGCCCCGATTCCCCGATGCCGAACTCGAGGTGCGTCCTCGACAACGAGAGCGTGTCATCAGCGAGCGTGATCAAATGCTCGACGTTGTCGCCGCCGTCCGGGGCCGGGTCACGTCCGATGAAGCCCCTACCCCTAACGGCGACAACGGACCCGTCATCGAATTCCAGCCGGAATAGGGGCGGCCCCGGTCTTGCCGTCAGATCGCTGGTCGTCGAGGGCGTTCCCCTTGTGCAACTCCGCGGTGCCAATCGTGGGCCCGGGTCCGCCTGGGGCAAGACCTCGTCGTAGCGCTTCAGCATCGTCGGTCCTTCGTCCATTTCAGCCTTGTGCGGCTGTTCACTCCAGCCTGGCAGGGCAACTTGTGGCGGTGCTGAGCGCGGCTGAGAACGTTCACAGGTCCGGGCGAATCACGGTCACCTGTGATCGTTCTCAGCCAGATTCAGCAATGACACAAGATCCGGTGGGCAAGTTGGAGCCCTCAGCCACATCGGCTGGGACACGGAAAGGACCGACAATGCTGAACCGCAAGAGCAGGATCGTCGCCGGCGTGACATCGGCGCTCGCCGCTGCCGCGATCGGCGGAGGAGTCGCCGTCGCCAACGCGGCACCGACACCGGCGCCGCCACCCCCGCCGACGGTGGTAGACACCCCCGACGCTACGGGCGCCGCTGACACGGACAACATTCAGGAAGGCGACCAGAACGCTCCCGAGGTGCCGGACACTCCCGCTCCTCCCGCTCCTCCCGCACCGCCTACCCGCTGATAGCCCAGTCCATCAGACGCCGCGGCGGCGGGCCCAGATAAATGCCGGGCCCGCCGCTGCTCTTCCGTGCACGGACGACACTGGTGGAGGCATACGGGGAAAGGCGGTTCAGGTATGCGCGTGCTACTGGTCGAGGACGAGAACACGTTGGCCGAGACACTGGCCGCCGGGCTGCGGGCAGACGGGTTTGCCGTCGACGTCGCCGGCGACGGTGTCGACGTGCTGGCCCGGGTGCAGACAACCGGATACGACGCGATCGTTCTCGACATCATGTTGCCCGGCCCCTCTGGTTATGAAGTGCTGCGCAGACTGCGCAGCGCAGGCGTGTGGATCCCGGTTCTGATGCTCACTGCGAAGGATGGCGAATACGACGAAGCCGACGCACTCGATCTCGGCGCCGACGACTATCTGACCAAACCGTTTTCGTACGTTGTGCTGCTGGCGCACCTGCGGGCGGTCATCCGCCGCGGTGCTCCGGAACGTCCGGTGCCGTTGACCGCGGGAGATCTGGTACTCGACCCGGCCGCCCGGACCTGTCGGCGGGCGGCCACCCGAATCGACCTCACCCCACGGGAGTTCTCGGTGCTCGAGTATCTGATGCGTCACCGTGACCAGGTCGTGTCGAAGGCCGAGATCATGGCCAACGTGTGGGACACCTTCTACGACGGTGACCCCAACGTGGTGGAAGTTTATGTCGGCTACCTTCGCCGGAAGATCGACGCTCCCTTCGGTCGGCGCAGCATCGAGACGGTCCGCGGGGCCGGCTACCGGCTACGCGACGACGCCGCCCGACCCGTCCGTACGTGACTGTCGAGACTGGTGGGCCTCGGACGACACCGTCCTGGTGGCGCCGCCTGTCGTTGCGGGCGCGGCTGACCGCCGCCGCCACGATCGTCATCGCGGTCGGGATGGCGGCCGCCGCTGCGCTGCTCGTGTGGCGGGTGCATAGTGTGCTGGCGGCCAATCTGGACGCCAACCTGACGCGGCAGGTCCGCGCTGTCGCCACCGACGTGGCCGATGGCGACGCCAGTCCGCGGCTGCGCTCGGCGGGAGAGTCGACCGCGCTTCAGGTCATCGACGCCGCAGGCAAAGTGATCAGCAGTTCGGGGGACATCGACGGGGAACCGCGGCTGTTCTTCGTACCGCCCGGCGTAGGCGACCCGACGCTCGGAACGGTGACAACTTCGGCGCTGGATGGGCCGTATCGGGTGGCCGCGCTGGCGGCGAATTCGCGGTCGGGTCCCGTCACCGTCTACGTGGGCTCGCCGACGACGCCGGTGGCGAACAGCACCGCCCAGCTTGGCGCCGCACTGATTTTCGGGGTGCCGGCAATGGTGGCGCTACTCGCACTGGTCGGCTGGTGGTTGGTGGGCAGGGCGCTGCGACCTGACGACACATTGCGGCGCCAGGCCGCCGCTATTCCAGGAACCGACCTGCAGCGACGACTCGATGTCCCGGGATCGGATGATGAGCTGGGACGGCTCGCCCAGACCTTCAACGACCTGCTCGGGCGGATCGCGACCTCCGCTGAGCGGCAACGCTCTTTCGTCGCCGACGCCGCCCACGAACTGCGCACACCGCTGGCGGCGCTGCGTGCCCGCCTGGAGATCGACCTGCGGCACGCACCGACCGAAGCGACCGACGCGAATACCGTGCGGACGAGACAACAAGCCCTGCAACAGGTCACGCGGCTCGCGGATCTGGTGGACGATCTGCTGCAACTGGCGCGCCTGGATGCGGACATGCAATTACACCGCCGGCCCATCGACCTCGACGACCTGGTGTGGGACGCCGCGAGCGAGGCCCGCGGCGAGGGGCCGCCTCGCCTTGACACCACCGGGATCTCTCCAGCACGCGTGCTTGGTGACCCGGTAGCGCTGCGCCGGGTCGTGCGCAACCTCATCACCAACGCCCGCCGACACGCGGACCAGACGGTGACAGTGCACCTGAGCGTCGAAAGCCCTGCCTCGAGACCGACGGCGACGCTGACCATCGCCGACGACGGCCCAGGCATCCCCATCGCCGACAGAGAACGGGTTTTCCAGCGGTTCGTCCGCCTCGACGAGGGACGGGCCCGAGACGCCGGCGGTGCGGGACTTGGCCTGGCCATCGTGGCCGACATCGTCGCCGCGCACGGTGGACGAGTACGGGTCGACGACAACCGCCCCGGTGCCCGGTTTCACGTCGAGCTGCCCGCGCTGCCCGAATGACTACCGGCCGGTGTGCCGCGCCGGGACGGCAGGGCCGCGTAAAGATGCGGTCGGCGAGCATAAAGGAAGCGTGTGGACAGCCCACACGCCGCTGGGTCCCGGCGTAGACGTGGACTAGTGGACAGCGGTGTTGAACCCGAAGACCGGCAGTCTGCGCGCGGCGCCGGCGTGCTCCGGCCGCCCTGGTCCCGGGTGCTGGACGGCGAGCGGGCCTGGGGATCTCTTGACGTCTGGCCCAGCCGCTTCGGGATCACCAGGTACCGGTTGGTCGTCTTTCCACCCGGAATGATCCCGGCCGAACGACGGTCGCTGCGGCTGTGGCGAATATGGCCGGCCTGGGGTGCGGTGCTCTGGATCGCGATGGAGCTCGTGCTGGGCAGCGTGTTAGCGGGATGGACGGCACTCGCCGTGTCGACGACGGTCTATCTGGGCGTCGGTGTGGCCGCGCTGGTCTTGTCGGGCAACCTCCGCTCCGAGGTGCGGACACTGTCCGCCACTGTCGCCGGCGCGCCCGGCGACCCCCAGTCCAGCCCGGGCCGCGCCGAGTTGGAGCTGTTGGCTGGTCTTCTCCTGCGCGCCGATGAGTTGCATGAGCAGGGAAAGCTTTCCGCCATCGGCCAGGAGGCGGTGTGGTGGGACGTCTATGACCAGATGGCGACCACGCGGTGGGTGCCAACGCCGAGCATCGGCAGGGCGTTCAGGGCGTCCGACCCGCCGTCCGCCGCCTCGTAAGAAAGTGCGTGGAGCCCTCGTTAAGCCGGGCAGCCAGGGGTACATCTGGACGTATGGACGACAAACGAACCGAGGCGGGGGTCCTGCGCCGCGGCTGGTTGCGGATGCTCGACGGTGAGCGCTGCTGGGGATCGATCGACATCCGCCCGGACCGCTTCGGGGCGACGCGGTACCGCCTGGTGGTCTATCCGCCGGGCCTAAGTGAGCCCGAGCGGCGCCGGCTGCGGGTGTGGCGGGGATGGCCGATTTGGGGCGCGCTGCTATGGCTCGTATCCACGATCTGGCTCGCCAACCAGATCGCCCCGTTGCCGGCAGTAGCCCTCTCGACGGGGATAGTTCTGGGCTCGGGCGCGATCGCCCAGGCGGCCGGGGACGCCCGCGTCCGGGTCCGAACGATGGGCGTGATGGTCACGGCGGGCTACTACGAACCGGCGTCCACTGCCCTCAAGAGCAAGGTGGAGAGGCTGGCGACGGCGTTGGTCGAAGCCGACGAGCACCGAGACCAGGGGCTGATCTCGGCGACCGACCACGAGCTGATCTGGTGGCTCGTCTACGACCAGATGCCCGCGGGCCGCGTTGTCCGGGCCGAAGTTCACCGGCCGACCGCAAACGGGTGAGCCTGGCCGCCGGTCGGCCGCCTAGTCCGCCGTCCGTCGCGCGTAGGCACGCAATGCGAATGGCGCGAAGACGGCCGTCAGCGCGAGTGACCACAGAACGGTGGCGAGCACCGGATGGTGCAGTGGCAGTTGCGCGCTGGCCGACGCGACCGGACCGTTGCCCCACAATTCACGCATGGCCTGCGCCAGCGATGACACCGGGTTCCATTCGGCGATCACCCGCAACCAGTGCGGCATCGGCTCGGTTGGCGCAAAGGTGTTGGCCAGGAACGTGATCGGGAACAGCACGGTGAACATCACTCCGTTGACCGCCTCGACCGTCCGCATCAGCGAGCCGACCAGGATCCCCAACCAGATCATCCCGAAGCCGAACACCAGAATGAGGGCGAAGGCCAGGATCGCCTCGCCGATGCTGCCGCGGATGCGCCAGCCGATGGCCAGACCCGTCAACGCCATCACCACCACACCGATGGACGAGTGGATCAGGCTCGCGACGCTGCGGCCGATCAGCACCGAGGAGCGGGATATCGGCAGCGAGCGAAACCGGTCGATGATGCCCTTCTCGACGTCGGCGGTGATCCCAGCGGCGACCACGAACGCGGTGAACACGATGGTCTGCGCCTGAATTCCGGGCAGCAGGAACTCGCGGTAGGACGCTCCCCCGGTGTTGGAGATCGACGCGCCGAAGACGAACGCGAACAGCAGCACGAACATGATCGGCTGCACCGTCACGTCGCTGAGCATCTCAGGCATGCGCTTGGTGTGGATGAGGTTGCGCCGCACCATGATCCACGACTGCTGCGCGATGTTGGTCTGGTGTGTGCGGGCGCGGTGCGGCCCGATGCGCACCGGTGTGGCGACGGTGGTCATGTTGCTACCTCCTTGACGGCGGCCGGGGACTCCTCTTCGGTGCGATGCCCGGTCAGGGACAGGAAGACGTCGTCGAGGCTGGGCCGGGACAGCCCGATGTCCTCGACCTCGATAGCGCTGTCCTGCAGCCAGGCCGCGACGCGGGTCATGTCGGCCAGGCCCTCGGCGGCGGCGGTCAGCCTGCGGGCGCCGGCGTCGACGAACACCTCGACACCGGTCTTGGCCAACAGCCCCTGAGCGGCAGCGAGGTCGTCGGCGCGGGCGACAGTCACGACCAGGCTTGCGCTGCCCGCCTGCTGTTTGAGCTGTAGCGGCGAACCCTCGGCGATGATGCGGCCCCTGTCGACGACGACGATGTTGTCGGCGAGCTGGTCGGCTTCCTCCAGGTACTGAGTGGTCAGCAGCAGCGTGGTGCCCTGCTCCACCAGTGAGCGCAGCACCTCCCACAACTCGCTGCGGCTGCGTGGGTCCAGTCCGGTCGTCGGCTCGTCGAGAAACAGCACCGGCGGCGATGCGAGCAGGCTCACCGCAAGATCCAGCCGGCGGCGCATGCCGCCCGAGTACGACTTGACCGGGCGGTCGGCGGCCTCGGCGACCGCGAACTGTTCCAGCAGTTCGGTTCCGACCCGGGTGAGCTCCTTGCGACCGATGCCGTGCAGGCTGCCGATCATCCAGATGTTCTCCCGGCCGGTGAGCAACTCGTCGACGGTGGCGACCTGGCCGGTGAGGCCCATGTTTCGCCGCACTATTTCGGGGTTCCGCCGGACGTCGTAGCCGGCCACCGTCGCCGTCCCGCTGGTCGGCTCGGTCAACGTGGTCATCATCCGGACCGTGGTGGTCTTACCCGCACCGTTGGGGC
This sequence comes from Mycobacterium sp., assembly GCA_025965815.1. Classification (GTDB taxonomy): domain Bacteria; phylum Actinomycetota; class Actinomycetes; order Mycobacteriales; family Mycobacteriaceae; genus Mycobacterium. The sequence goes on along the minus strand of JAOPWF010000449.1, from coordinate 12,081 downwards.
CCAGCAGACCGAGAACGGTGCCCTGCGGCACGGTGAAACTGACACCGCCGACAGCGACGTTGTCCCCGAACGTCTTGACCAGGTCGATCGCTTCGATGGCTGGATCGGCCACGGTCGATGTGTCAGCCATGACCTCGACGGTATCGGCGCATACCGACATAAAGCCATCGAATTTCGTTCGCATGCAGAGGCAGACCGCGAACGCCGCACAGATTCATCGCGCCAAACGGGCGCTTTCGTGGCTAGGTGACCAGCGCGACGGAGTTGGCGCGCCGCAGCTTGCCCGACGGCGTCTTCGGGATGGTGCCTGGGCCGAGCACGACGACGTTGCGCGGGCGCACGTCTACCTCGGTGACGACTTCGTGGGCGACCTGATGCTCGATGCGGCGCACCTCGACCGGATCCTGGAAGGCGTTGGACTCCACCGCGACGGCGAAGGTCTCGCGCGAATGTCCGGCATCCAGCCGCACCGCGACGGCGCAGCCCGGACGCACTCCTTCGACGCGGCCCGCCGCGCGTTCGATGTCGGTGGGATAGATGTTGCGACCCGCCATGATGATGACGTCCTTGACCCGGCCGCAGACCACGATGTGGCCGTTCTCCATCTGATAGCCCAGGTCACCGGTGTCGTACCAACCGTGCTCGTCCTGCGCGGGGATGAAGCCGCCCATGGTGATGTAGCCGGGTGTCAGGGGTTCGCCGCGCAGTTCGATGACGCCGACGCCGCGCGCCGGCATCAAGTTACCGTGCTCGTCGATGATGCGGGCCTCCAGGCCTTCCAGCAGCGGCCCCAGCGAGGCCAGCCGCCGGGTGTTGCCCCTTGACGTGGGGACGGCCTGCCGCAGCGCGGCCAGCAGGTCGGCGTCCACCTCGTCGACCACCAGGCCGGCACCGACCTCGGAGAACGACACCGCCAGCGTCGTCTCGGCCATGCCGTAGGCCGGCAGGATCGCCTCGGGGCGCAGTCCGAACGGCGCGCCGGCGTCGCAGAGGTCCTCCACGTCGGCCGGCTCGACCGGCTCGGCGCCCGACAGCGCGAAACGCAGCGTCGACAGGTCGTACTGGCCGGGCTTCGCCTGGTTGCGCAGCCGCTTGGCGAACAGCGCGTAGGCGAAGTTGGGCGCCGCGGTCATGGTGCCCTTGTACTTGTCGATGAGCTTGGCCCACAACAGGATGTCGCGCAGGAAGTCCATCGGGGTGACCTTGATCAGCTCAGCCCCGAAATACATCGGCACGGTCAGGAAGCCGACCATGCCCATGTCATGGAAGCAGGGCAGCCAACTGACCATCACGTCTTTGTCGACGTCGTATTTGGCCCCGATGAACATCGCCTCGGCGTTGGAGACCAGGTTGCGGTGGGTGATCTGGACGGCCTTGGGCGATCCGGTGGAGCCCGACGTCAGCTGCATCAGCGCCAGGTCGTCGTCATCGGTGTCGATGGGGTCGATGGGCTCCGCCGCGAGCAGCTGCTCGGCGGTAAGCACCGTGATTCCGCGCTCCTCCAGGACCGGGACGGCGGCCATGAACGGATCGGAGATGATGACGACCTTGGCCTCGATCATGTCGATGACGGTCGTGGTGTCCTCGGCCCACACCAACAGGTCGGTCCGCGGCGTGGGCTGGTGCAGCATGGTCAGACTGGCGCCGCGCATCCACAGGCCCTGCGCGGTGGGGGCGATCTCCACCGGCGCGCCGGCCAGAACGCCGACCGCGTCACCGTGACCCACACCCGCGGCGGCCAGGCCGCCCGCGACCCGGCGGGCCTGCTCGTGCACCTCGCCCCAGGTGTGCCGGACGGGGTTGTGCGGCTCTCCGGTAACCATCCCCTTGCTACTGGTGCGGGCGTTGCCGAACATCTTGTCGGTAAATCTGCTCACGACAACCTCCTCGGATCCGGCGCAAAGCCCCGGGATGTAATGCTCCGCCTGGTGGAGGGCGCTTTAAAGGAGGCGCGCGCACACAATTGGGGAGCGGTTATATCTCGAAACGGTGATGAGTCGGAAACCCCGCGCTCGGTTGCGCGGCGCTCGGCGGGGGTACCCGTCCTAGGGTCCGGCAAGCGCCCACCGAGACCTGCGGTGGGCGAGTAAGAGGCATGCGACGCCTGTCCGGTAATTCTCACCGCCGATCATCTTAAGCAACTCTTAAGTAGCTGCCAAACTATTCCGACTTTTGAGGCCTGGGTCACACTTCCGTGGTCAAACTTCCGGTGGGCTTGACCCGGGTCAGGCTTCGGTCGGGGCAGGCACCACGCGGGCGCCGTGCACGGGTCCGCTGGCGACCCGCACCGTGCGGCATACGCCAGCGCCCGCGAGTTCCGCTCCGACGTCGACCGCGGACGCCGCCGACGCGCACAGGAAGGCACAGGTCGGGCCCGATCCCGACACGATCCCGGCCAGGGCACCCGCCTCCTGGCCCGCGCGCAGGGTGCGTCGCAGCGCGGGGTTGAGGCTCAGCGCCGCCGGCTGCAGATCATTGCCCAGCAGCGGCGCCAGCTGGGCGGGATCGCCGGAGGCCAGCGCGGCCAGTACCGGTTCGGGGTCTTCGAGCCGCGGCGGCCCCGCCCGGTCCGAGGCGGCGGCGGCCCGCAGTCTGTCGATCTCGGCGAAGACGGCGGGCGTGGACAGGCCGCCGGCGGCGAAGGCCAGCACCCAGTAGAAGGTGTTGCGGGAAAGCACGGTCGCCAGCTCCTCGCCGCGGCCGGTGCCGAGCGCCGTGCCACCGTGCAGGGCGAACGGCACATCGCTGCCCAGTTGCGCGGCCAGCGCGTGCAGGTCGCGCCGCGGCACACCGAGCTCCCACAGCGTGTTCATCGCCACCAGAACGGCGGCCGCGTCGGCACTGCCGCCCGCCATGCCGCCGGCCACCGGGATTGACTTCTCGACGGTGATCGCGACATCGGGAGCACGGCCGACGTGGTCGGCCATCAGTTCGGCAGCTCGCCAGGCCAGATTCCGCTCGTCGGCGGGCAGCGAGTCGGCGCCTTCACCGGAGAGCTGCAGTGACAACACATCCGCGTTGCGGACCGTGACCTCGTCCAGGAGCGACACCGCGTGGAACACCGTCGTCAATTCGTGATACCCGTCATCGCGACGGTCACCGACACCGAGGTAGAGGTTGACCTTGCCAGGGACTCGTACCGTGATCGACCCGGTAGGAACCCACTCGGTTGCGGTGCTTCCGTCGGACGCGGACACCGCACGAGACTATCGCCGGTGGCAGAAAAGAGTGGTGAGATGCACCCCTCGGTTCATCCCGCCACTCTTTCGAAGTACCCGTTACCGGCGGTCCCCAAACGCTCCGGGACGGCCGCGCGGGCAACGCGACAACACGGGAACCTAGGCTGAGGGCGTGCTTCATCGTGGCCACATCTTCGAGGGCTATGTCCTCGACGAGACGCTGGGACGCGGCGGGAGCGCCACGGTGTACCGGGTCCACGAGAAATCGGAGCCGCAGCGTGCGCTCGCACTCAAGATCCTGCCAGAGGACCATTGTGGGGAAGCCGAACTGGCCAGGCTTGACCGTGAGTTCGAGTTCGCTCAGCGGCTGGACCACCCGCACGTCGTGAAAGTGTTCCGGCACGGACCGGGCTGGGTGACAATGCAATTCATCGACGGCGGCACGGTATCCAGCCTGCACGCGCTCAACCTCCGCCTGACCGCACTGGCCCAGATCGCCGGCGCGCTCGATTATGTGCACCGCATGGGCATCGTGCATTGTGATGTAAAGCCCGCCAACATCCTTGTGTCACATAACTTCTCTGATGCCGGGGCGATTCTGATCGACTTCGGTGTGGCGCGTTCGCTGGCCGCCGATGTGGGCCACCGACCGACGCACATCCTTGCGTCGCTGCCTTACACTGCGCCGGAGATCCTGCGTGGCCAGACCCCGTGGGCGCCCGCCGACGAATACGCCTTGGCATGTACCGCCGTCGAACTGATCACCGGCGCACCACCGTTCACGGCAAATACATCCGTGGCGCTCGTCGACGCCCACGTCAACAGCTCTCCCCCGCGGGTCTCGCATAAAATTACTTGGGTACCACGCGCATTCGATTCCATCCTGGCCAAAGCGATGGCGAAGAATCCCGACGACCGATACGAGTCCTGCACGGAATTCGTCCGGCTGATCACCCGCACACTGCGGTGACCCGGCACCGAAATCCCTACGTAACACAACTTTTACGCTCGCCGAGTGTCGGGTCTACCGCCGCGGAGCTAACGTCAGCCCGATGGCCGCACCAACCGAATACGACAACTCAGCGCTCGCTCACGAGGAAGAGGGCTACGACAAAGGCCTGAAACCCCGACAACTGCAGATGATCGCTATCGGTGGGGCCATCGGCACCGGCCTCTTCATGGGTGCCGGTGGCCGGCTCAACACCGCGGGACCGGGCCTGTTCATCGTGTACGCGATATGCGGCGTGTTCGTCTTCTTCATCCTGCGCGCCCTCGGCGAGTTGGTGCTGCACCGTCCGTCATCGGGGTCGTTCGTGTCCTACGCGCGCGAGTTCCTCGGCGAGAAGGCGGCTTACGTCGCCGGGTGGATGTACTTCTTCAACTGGGCGTGCACGTCGATCGTCGACGTCACGGCTATCGCGCTGTACATGCATTACTGGGGTTCGTTCAAAGCGATACCGCAGTGGACGATCGCGCTCATTGCGCTGGTGATCGTGCTGACCGTCAACATGATCTCGGTGAAATTGTTCGGCGAGATTGAGTTCTGGGCCGCACTGATCAAGGTGATCGCGCTGGTGACCTTCCTGGTCGTCGGGATCGTTTTCCTGGCCGGCCGGTTCAAGGTCGACGGCCAGAGCACCGGGCCATCGGTGATCGCTGACAATGGCGGTATCTTGCCCACCGGCGTTCTGCAACTGGTCATCATCACCTCGGGCGTCATATTCGCTTATGCCGCAGTCGAACTGGTCGGCACCGCCGCGGGTGAGACGGAGAACCCGGCCAAGGTGATGCCGAAGGCGATCAACTCGGTGGTGTTCCGGATCGCGGTGTTCTACGTCGGTTCGCTGATACTGCTGGGTCTGCTACTGCCGTATACCAGCTATAAACAGGGCACCAGTCCGTTCGTCACGTTCTTCTCCAGCATCGGGGTGCCTGCGGCCGGCGACATCATGAACTTCGTCGTGCTGACCGCGGCACTGTCCAGCCTCAACGCCGGGCTCTACTCCACCGGCCGCATCCTGCGCTCGATGTCCATGAACGGCAGCGCACCGAAGTTCACCGCGAAGATGTCCAAGCGGGGCGTGCCGTTCGCCGGTATCGCGCTGACGGCGTGCTTCACCGTGGTGGGCGTTTTCCTCAACCTCGTGGTGCCCTCCGAGGCGTTCAACATCGCGCTGGACCTTTCGGCGCTGGGCATCATCGCGTCCTGGGGAACCATCGTCATCTGCCAGATTCAGCTGTTTCGCTGGTCCAGGCGCGGAATCCTCGAGCGGCCCAGCTTCCGGCTGTTCGGTACCCCGTACACCAGCTACGCCACCCTGGTCTTCCTGGCCGCGGTGACCGTCCTGATGTGCTACGAGAACTACTGGAACCTGGTGGCGCTGGTGGTGATCGTTCCGACGCTGGTCGGCGGCTGGTTCGCGGTCAGGGGCCGGGTCCTGGCGGTGGCCCGCGAACGCGTCGGTTACACGGGCAATTACCCGGTGTACGCCGAGACCCCGCTCATGGACGAACTGCTGGAAAAGGACACCCGCCGGGAAAACGGGAACGACTGAGCCTCGCGCCTTGGTCGACGCGGACTAGAAGGTGCGGACGTGCTGCTCGGGTTCGGTGTTGTCCCACTCGTCGGATCGCTGCAATAGCCGCACGAAGTCGGCAACGCCCAGCGTCTCACCCCTGCGGGACGGGTCGATGCTGGCAGCCAGCAGGCGCCGGGCGGATTCGTTGCCCGAACCCGCCCACGTTGCGAAGGCGTTGCGCGAGGTCTTGCGGCGCTGGGCGAACGCGATGTCCACCAGTTCGAACACCTCGCGGCGGAACGCGTCCTCGGTACGCCATGGTGACTTCTCATGGCGGTCGATGCGAACCAGACCGGAGTACACCCGCGGGATCGGCCAGAAGACCGTCGGCGAGACCATGCCGAAGCGGCGCACGTCACCGTAGAACCGGACCTTCACGCTGGGCACACCGTAGTCTTTGCCGCCCGGCTCCGCGGCGAGGCGTTCGGCCACCTCGGCCTGCACCATCACCATCACGGTCCGAATCGTGGGGAATTCGGCAAGCAAATGCAGCAGGGCGGGCACCGCGATGTTGTAGGGCAAATTTGCCACCAACGCCGTCGGTTGCTCTTCCAGGTCATCCGGATGGATCGTCAGGATGTCGCGGTTGATTACGGTCAGCCGGTGAATCTCGCTGTGTGAGTGCTCGGCGATGGTCTGCGGCAGCCGCTGGGCCAGCAGTGGATCGATCTCTACGGCAGTCACCTTGGCGCCGCGGTCGAGTAGGCCCAACGTCAGTGAGCCCAGTCCCGGACCCACCTCGAGGACGTGGTCCTGCTTGTTCACGCCGGAGGCAGACACGATGCGGCGCACCGTGTTGGCGTCATGAACGAAGTTCTGCCCGAAGGATTTCCGTGGCCGGAAGTCGAGTTCCTTAGCCAGGTGCCGTATCTCGGTCCGCCCGAGTAGCCGGATTGTCAGGACGCCCCCAATCTCCCGCTGCACACTGGCCACGCTCCCCAACCCTGACGCGCGCGAGTGACCTCAGCAATTGCGATCTGCTCTTCTCGGGTTGCAAGATCTGCGCGCTCAGCATACCTCAGTCCACCGTTTCGCTCCCAGGTGTTCTGATCAAATTGCACACCGCCGTAAAAACCGTTCCCGGTGTTGATCGCCCAGTTGCTCCCCGCTTCACATCGGGAAAGCGCATCCCAGGTCGCGCCGTTGGACACCGCGGGCACCTCGGTTCCCGGTTTGGCCCCCACCCGCAAGACGGAATCACGGGCCGGAGTGAGCACCACGTTGGCAACCGGCAACCGGCCTGTTTCGACGCCGTTCACCTTCGCCACAGCGAACGTTACGTCCTGCGTTCCCGGGGTGCCGGGGTCTTCCACAACCTGTCGGCTCATGTTCATCGTCACGTCTTCGATGCGTTGCGCGATGGGTTGCAGCGGCACCCGCTCGGTCACCTTCTCGATGCGGATGCGCGTCACCTGAATCTGCATCCCGGCGATCACCGGTGACGTCGGCGCGGGCACGACCTGGTCGCTCTGCTCCAGCGGCACGCCCGCCGCGGCCAGCAGACCGGCGACATTGGGCGCGGCCAGGTGCACGGTGCGCACCGCGCCGCCGTCGCTGATCTGTACGGTCTTGGCGCTGACGACGGGCAGTGCCATGCCGTTGAGCGGCACGCGGCTTCCGCGGGAGGCGGCGGCCGGAGCGGTGTCGGTCATCGACAGTTGGTGCAGCGCCTCGTCGACCGTCGACGCTGTCGTCCACACCTGCTTGGCGCCCACCCCGTCGAGAGAGATCTGCAGGGGACGGCTGCGGCGCAGCACGATGGTGTCCGCCTGGTGTAACTGCCGGTCACCGGCGGGATAGAGGTCGTCACGGTCGGAGACGTCGAAACCGTTCTCCTTGACGACATCGATGACCCGCGATTTCATCGTCGACACGGTCGTCGGGGCACCGTCCACGCTCAACGTGACCGTCTTGTGCGCGGCGACCGCGTATCCGCCGGCGAAGGTCAGGGTAAGCAGAAGCGCTGCCACCAACACTCTCAGCACGGGCGATCGTGTCTCGTGGAGCTTGTTCAGAGCATTCAACTGTCGTTTTCCCCGACTTTGTTCGGCACATAAAAAAAGGCCATGCGGCCTGCGTTCGATCACAAGACGGTAACGAACTGGCCCTGTCAGGGCAACTCCGGTGACCGCGTTTCACCCGGTGGGCCGGTCGGGCTTCGCCCCACGGGGTGGAAGCCGTAGGCCCGCCCGGCGCTCGCCGAGGTCTCGCGGGCCAGTTCGTCGGCGGGCCTGCTGGTGATATCGGCCAGCGCTCGCACGGTGTAGGGCAGGCAGTACGGCTCGTTCGGTGCGCCGCGGAAGGGGTGGGGCGTCAGGAACGGCGCATCGGTCTCCACGAGTAGCTGACCAGGCGGTATCAGCAGTGCCGCTTCGCGCAGGGCGACGGCGTTCTTGAAGCTGACCGTTCCGGACAGGCTCAGCAGCCAGCCCGCATCCACGCATGTTCGCGCCATCTGCGGCCCCGACGAGAAACAGTGGAAGATCACCGTGTCCGGGGCCCCCTCGGCACGCAGCACGTCGAGCACCTCGTCGTCGGCGTCCCGGTTGTGGATCATCAGCGGTTTCCCGGTGCGCTTGGCGAGATCGATATGCCAGGCGAACGCCTCCCGTTGCTCGGCCGGGTCGGCGCAGCCGTCCAGGCGCCCGGGCCAGTAGAGGTCCATGCCCGTCTCGCCGATCGCCACCACCCGCGGATGCTCCGCCAGCCGCTCGATCTCGGCGCGCGCCGGTTCGGTCAGGGCGTTGGCGCGGGTGGGATGCAGCGCGACCGCCGCGTAGACACGTGGATCCCAGTCGGCGGCCGCTACCACCCACCGGGCGGATGCCAGGTCGTCGGCGATGGTGACGACCGCGCCGACCCCCACCGCGGCGGCGCGGTCGACGATGGCACGCACCCCGTCGGCGTCCTCGGCGCCGCACGCGTCGAGGTGGGTGTGGGCGTCGACCAACGGCGACAACGGCTCCGGCAGCGGAGGTGCCGGGCGGGCGGACGAACGACTCACGCCCACACAATAAGGTGAAGCCAAATGAGCGAGCCTTTCTATGTGACGACCGCGATCGCCTATCCCAACGGCGCACCGCACGTCGGGCATGCCTACGAATACATCGCGACGGACGCGATCGCGCGGTTCAAGCGGTTGGACGGCTTCGACGTCCGCTTTCTGACCGGAACGGACGTGCACGGCCTCAAGATGGCCGAGACGGCCGCCGCGGAGGGTCTGCCGACCGCCCAACTCGCGCGGCGAAACTCCGATGTGTTCCAGCGGCTGCAGGAGAAGCTGAACATCTCGTTCGACCGGTTCATCCGGACCACCGACGCCGACCATTTCGAGGCGTCCAAGGAGATCTGGCGCCGGATGAACGACGCCGGCGACATTTACCTGGACTCTTACTCTGGCTGGTACTCGGTGCGCGACGAGCGTTTCTTCACCGAAGCGGAGACCGTCGTCAACGCCGAGGGCACCCGGCTGGCCATCGAGACCGGCACGCCGGTGACCTGGATGCAGGAACAGACCTACTTCTTCCGGCTGTCGGCGTACGCCGACAAGCTGCTCGCGCACTACAAGGCGCACCCGGAGTTCATCGCGCCCGATGTCCGCCGCAACGAGGTCGTCAGCTTCGTCTCCGGCGGTCTGCGCGACCTGTCGATCTCGCGCACCTCGTTCGACTGGGGCGTGCCGGTGCCCGACCACCCCGACCACATCATGTACGTGTGGGTGGACGCCTTGACGAACTACCTCACCGGCGTCGGCTATCCCGACACCGACTCCGAGTCGTTCCGTCGCTACTGGCCGGCGGATCTGCACATGATCGGCAAGGACATCATCAGGTTCCACACGGTGTACTGGCCGGCATTCCTGATGTCGGCGGGGATCGAGTTGCCCCGCCGCGTGTTCGCCCACGGCTTTCTCTATAACCGCGGCGAGAAGATGAGTAAGTCGGTCGGCAACGTCGTCGACCCGGTGGCGCTCGTCGACACCTTCGGCGTTGACCAGCTGCGCTACTTCCTATTGCGCGAGGTACCGTTCGGGCAGGACGGCAGCTACAGCGAAGACGCCATCATCACCCGGATCAACACCGACCTGGCCAACGAGCTGGGCAACCTGGCGCAGCGGTCGCTGTCCATGGTCGCCAAGAACCTGGACGGGGTGGTCCCCACACCGGCGGACTTCAGCGCCGAGGACATCGATCTGCTAGCCATCGCCGACGGACTGCTGGACCGGGTGCGTGAGCACTTCGACGCGCAAGCCATGCACCTTGCGCTGGAAGCGATCTGGCTGATGCTCGGCGCCGCCAACCGGTACTTCTCCGCGCAGGAGCCGTGGGTGCTGCGCAAGTCGGACAACCCAGCGGCTCAGGCCCGATTCGGCACCGTGCTGTACGCCACCCTGGAAATTGTCCGGATCGCGGCGCTGCTGATTCAGCCGGTGATGCCGGACTCCGCGGCCAAGCTGCTCGACCTGCTGGGCCAACCCGACGACCAGCGGACTTTCGCTGCGGTCACGACGCGGCTCGCGCCGGGGACGCCCCTTCCGCCGCCGGCGGGGGTCTTCCCGCGCTACCAGACGGAGTGATACAGGACACACTTGTGGGTGTGGATGTCACGTCGCGGACGTCTCCGGTGTCTTGAGGTCGACATGATCGATCAACGACCTGAAGGAGATGTCATGACCGACCAGAAGACCCACGTTGTCGTAATCGGCGGCGGGTATGCCGGCGCTCTTGCCACCAACCACCTGCGGGTGAACCCGGACGTCGAGGTGACCCTCGTCAACCCCCGCCCCAAATTCGTGGAGCGCATCCGGCTGCACCAGATGGCGGCCGGCACCGGGGGCGCGACGGTCGAGTACGCCACGATGCTGCGCGACGACGCCCGCCTCGTGGTCGACCCCGCCGTGCGCATCGACGCCGCCCGCCGCTCCGTCGAGCTCGCCTCCGGTGACTCGCTGGGCTACGACTACCTGATCTACGCGGTCGGCAGCACCAACCCGGTGCCCGCGGGCGTACCCGGCGCGGCGGAGTTCGCCTACCCGATCGGTGAGCTGGAGCACGCCCAGCGGCTGCGCTACGTGCTGGACGACCTGCATCCCAACGCCCCGATCTGCGTCGTCGGCGCGGGCCCGACCGGCATTGAAACCGCGTCGGAGTTCGCCGAGCAAGGCCGAGCCGTCACCCTGCTGTCCGGTGATGTCGTCGGTCCGTACCTGCACACCTCCGGCCGCCGTTCAGTCGCACGGCGGCTGGCCAAACTCGGCGTGACGGTGATCGACGGGCCGGACGCGAAGGTCACCGAAGTCCGCAAGGACGCCGTCGTGCTGGCCGACGGCCGCGAGCTGCCCAGCGCCGTCACCATCTGGACCGCGGGCTTCGGCGTGCCCGAGCTGGCCGCCCGCAGTGGGTTGCGGACCGATGCCCTGGGCCGGTTGCTCACCGACGAAACGTTGACCAGTGTCGACGACTCGCGGATCGTCGCGGCCGGCGACGCCGCGGCACCGTCGGGTCAGCCGCTGCGAATGAGCTGCCAGGCCGCGATTCCGCTCGGTGCCCAGGCCGCCAACACGGTGCTCAGCCGCGTCGCGGGCACCCAACCGGCCGCCGTGGCCCAGGCGTTCGTCGGGCAGTGCATCAGTCTGGGCCGCCACGGCGGCACCATCCAACTCTCGCGCTTCGACGACACCGCGGTGCGGTTCTACATCGGCGGCCGGCTCGCCGCGCTGATCAAGGAACGCATCTGCCGGGGCACGGTGAGCTACATCGCGCGCGAAGCCCGCAAGCCCGGCTCCTACTGGTGGTTGAAGGGCGGCAAGCGCCAGGCACGGATAGCGGTCCCGGTGTCATGAGCGGCGCCAACGTGGGGGTACCTCCCGGTTGCGGGGGACACGCCGAACGGTTCACTCACTTGAGGCCGCTGCTGTTCACCATCGTCTACGAGATCCTGGGCTCTGCAACCGAATCCGATGATGTGCTGCAGGACAGCTACCTGCGGTGGGCCGAGGTGGACCTGGCGACGGTGCGGGACACCAAGTCGTACCTGGCTCAGCTGGTGACCCGGCAGGCGCTCAACGCGCTGCGCGCCGGCACCCGCCGCCGGGAGGACTATGTCGGACCGTGGCTGCCGGAGCCGCTGCTGCTCGACGAGCACGATCCGTCGGCGGACGTCGTGCTCGCCGAGTCGGTGTCGATGGCGATGCTCGTGCTGCTCGAGTCGCTCAGTCCTGACGAGCGGGCGGTGTTCGTCCTGCGGGAGGTGTTCGGCTTCGGATACGACGAGATCGCCTCCGCCGTAGGTAAATCCGCGGTCACGGTGCGCCAGGTGGCGCA
>JAOPWF010000234.1 GCA_025965815.1 Mycobacterium sp. | reverse complement strand
GGCGCTTTCTTTCACTTCAGACTGGGCTGCACTCACGGGTCTACCGTAAGTCAAGGACCCCCTGGTTCGTAGCCTGCTGGCGAAGTGCGGCTATTACGTAATCTTGACGCCGATCGCGACTCCAGGGCCACCTCGTCGTCGAGCAGCGGTTGCGGGATCCGGCGCAGCCGGCCGGTGCCCGGCACCGACGCCCACACCGCGATCGCGAGCAGCGCGTCGAGGATCAGCGCCAGCGCGGTGACCATCAGCGCGCCGACGAGGGCGATGTAAAACTCCCGCACCTTGATGCCGTCGATCAGGTACCGGCCAAGACCGCCCAGGCTGGCGTAGGCGGCGACGGTGGCGGTGGCGACGATCTGCAGCGTCGCCGTCCGCAGGCCACCCAGGATCAGCGGCAGCGCGTTGGGGACTTCGACGCGCAGCAGCACCCGGCTTTCCGTCATGCCCATCGAGCGGGCGGCGTCCACCACGTTGCGGTCGACGTTGGAGATGCCGGCGTAGGTGCCGGCCAGCAGTGGCGGGATGCCGAGCAGCATCAACGCGACCGTGGGCGGCACCAGGCCAAGGCCCCAGAGCAGCACACCCAGCAGCAGCACGCCCAGCGTGGGCAGCGCGCGCAGCGCGTTGACCCCGGTGACCACCAGGAAGGTTCCCCGACCGGTATGCCCGATGATCATGCCGACCGGGACGGCGATCAACGCGGAGACGACCACCGCGATCACGGTGTACTGCAGGTGTTCGCCGATCCTGGCTGCCAGCCCGGCGTTGCCGCCCCAGTTCGCCGCGGTGAAGATGTAGGACAGCGCCTCGCTGAGGAAGTTCATGCTGCGGCCGCCTTCGCCTTGACCTGCCGGCCCGCTCTTGTCCACGGCGTCACCGCCCGGCCGGCCAGCATGATCACGGTATCGACGACGATCGCCACCACGAAGATGGCGATGATGCCTGCGACGATCTGGTCGCTCTTGTCCGATTGGTAACCCTCGGTGAACCAGGTGCCCAATCCCCCGATGCCGATGACCGAGCCGACCGACACCATCGAGATGTTGGTCACCGCAACCACCCGAAGCCCGGCAACCAGCACCGGGATAGCCAGCGGCAGTTCCACTTTCATGACTCTGGTGAACGGTTTGTAACCGATGGCGGTGGCGGCGTCACGGACGTCGGCGGGCACGGCGTCCAGCGCCTCGGGCACCGCGCGCACCAGCAGTGCGGTGGTGTACAGCGTCAGCGCGACGATCACGTTGGCTTCGTCGAGGATCCGGGTCGGAATGATCAGCGGCAGCACCACGAACAGGGCCAGCGACGGGACGGTGAAGATGATGCTGGCCGTCACGGTGGTGAGCCGGCGCAACACGGTGGTGCGCTGCACGAGCGCGCCCAGCGGAACCGCGATGATCAACCCGATCAGCACCGGGACCAGCGACAGCCGTAGATGGATCAGGGTCAGCGCCCAGGCGTCGTCGAGGTGGGTCAGCAGGTAGTTCACGAGAAGCCCTGCTTGCGCTGCGCTTCGAGTGCGGCCAGTACGTCGATGGCCAGCACGCCGCCGATGACCTTCCCCGCGTCGTCCACCGGGACACCCAATCCGGACGGCGACGACAACGCGGCGTCGAGAGCCTGGCGCAGCGTGCCGTCCGGGTACAGCAGCGAGCCGCCGGCGACGGTGCTGTCGTACAGCAATTTCCCCGGGTCGCTTCGCTCCTGCCCGCCGGAAAGCGACTTGCCGGCGCGGTGTCGCGCCACGCCCTCGGCGTTGATCCAGCCGTACGGCGACCCGTCGGGTTTGGTGACCAGCACCCACTCGTCCTGCGCAAGTTCCAGCCCGTCGATCTCGGCTTCGGTGGCGGTCCGGATCTCGTGCAGCGGCAGACCGGTCGCGTGGAAGAACTGCAGACTGCGGTAGCCGCGGTCGGCTCCAATGAAACCCGCCACGAATTCGTTGGCCGGATTGGACAGCAGCCGCGTCGGCTGGTCGTACTGCTGCAGCACGCCGCCGGGTCCGAAGACCGCGACCTTGTCGCCCAGTTTGATCGCCTCGTCGATGTCGTGGGTGACGAAGACGACAGTCTTCTGCAATTCGCTTTGCAGACGCAGCATTTCGTTCTGCAGTTCGTCGCGGACCACCGGATCGACCGCGCTGAACGGCTCGTCCATCAGCAGGATCGGCGGATCGGCCGCCAGCGCCCGGGCGACGCCGACCCGTTGTTGCTGACCGCCCGACAACTGCGCCGGGTAGCGGTTGGCCAGTTTCGGGTCGAGGCCGACCCGTTCGAGCACCCGGTAGGCCGCCTTGCGGGCCTCGCGGCGGGACTGGCCCTTGAGGACGGGCACCGTCGCGACGTTGTCGATCACCCGCAGATGCGGCATCAACCCGGCACTCTGGATGACGTAACCCATGCCCAGCCGCAGCTTGACCGGGTCGACCTTGGTGACGTCCTTCCCGTCGACGGTCAGCGTGCCCGACGTCGGCTCGATCATCCGGTTGATCATCCGCATGGAGGTGGTCTTGCCGCAGCCGGACGGGCCGACGAACACCACCAGGTTGCCGGTGGGCACCTCGAGGTTCAGATGGTCGACCGCGACCGTGCCGTCGGGATACTCCTTGGTGACATCGTCAA
>JAOPWF010000189.1 GCA_025965815.1 Mycobacterium sp. | reverse complement strand
CTGCCCAACAAGGCGGCGCTGATCACCGCGATCGCCGAGGCGATCCTCGAGCAGCAGTTCCCCGAGCTGGTGGCACCGGCCCCCGAGGAACGCTGGCAGGACTGGCTGATCGGCATCGCCGAGCGACTGCGCCGCGCGCTGCTCGCCCACCCCGACGGTGCCCGGGTCATCTCCGCCTCCCAGCTCTCGCTCAAGATGGCCGCGATCTCCGAGCTGGCGATGAGCACGCTGGTGGCGCGCGGGATCACTTTGCGGGAAGCCCGCATGATCGTCCTGACGGTGGAGCGCCTCACCGTCGGCTACGTCCTCGACGAGCAGGCTCCCCGTCCGGACGCCGACGCGTTGAAGGGCTTCGACATGGCCACCTTCGCCGAAGGACACCCGACCATGGCCACCGCGATCACCGAGTACTTCCAACCCGGCCGAACCGTCGACGACCTGTTCCGCGAGTGCCTGCAACTAGTCGTCGAGGGCACTGCGGCCTCGATGTGACGGGGGCCTGCCCGGTGAGACCACCGGCTCAGCCCTTGGCGAGTGCCTGGACGCGGCCGATGGGCCCGTTGTAGTAGTTCTGGTCGCCGGGCAGCCCACCGGAGGCGGCGAACTGCCAGATGCTCTGCTTCTGCCAGCCCGCGGGCAGCTCCCCGACCGCCGGGGCGTACCGCGCCAGCCACAGCGGGTCGCTGTCGCCGAAGGCCGCGGTGTTGCCGGTACACCGCTTCCACCAGCTCGTGCTGGTGTAGATCAGCGCGCTGCGACGCATCTTCGCCAAGTACGTCCTGGTGAAGTCGGCGATCCAGGCGGTCATGTCCGCCTGGTTTTTGCCATAACAGGCGTCGCCGTAAGGGTTGTACTCGACGTCGAGGGCGCCGGGCAGCGTGGTGCCGTCGCGGCGCCAGTCGCCACCGTGGGCGATGAAGTACTCCGCCTGCGCGGCGCCGCTGGACACGTCCGGGCGGGCGAAGTGGTACGCACCGCGGATCAGGCCGTTCGCGTGGGCGCCGTCGTACTGCTGTGCGAACTGCGGGTTGACGTAGCCGGTGCCCTCAGTCGCCTTGACGTAGGTGAACCGCGCTCCCGCGCCGGCCGCCTGCGGCCAGTTGACCAAGCCCTGGTGCCCGCTCACGTCGTGACCCAGCGTCTGCCCGGCCGCCAGGTCGTCGCGCGCGGCCGAGGGGGCGCCCTGCACGCCTTCGTACCGGGCGATCTGCGAACCGGCGTAGTCGTCGCCGGCCCGGGAGTAGTCGGCGGCGGGAGGACCCGCCGCCGCTGCCGCGGCCGGTGCGGTCACCAGCACCGCTGTCGCCGCGGCGAGCACGGAAACCCAGAGCAGGCCTCGGTTCACTTTCGCCTCCGATCGAAGTCGAAGTCCCCACCCTGCCCCGCGAGACTGCCGACCGCGACTCAGTGGTCACTCGGACGAGTGAGTCCCAGCAGCCAGAAACTCCTCGACCAGCGCGCGGAAAAGCTCTGGATGGTTGACCCACGGCCAATGTCCGCAGTCGGGCAGCGTTGCCAGCCGGCCTTCCGGATACACGGCGGCGACGCGCTCGGCCGGTCCGGTACCGGCGACGCCGTCGGACTCCCCTGCCAGCACCAGCACCGGAGTGGGCACCGCTGCCAGACGTGCCGGCCTGCCGTCGGCCGCTCCGACGTAGAACGCGGCCCGCAGCCAGGACGGCGGTTCCGGCAGGGACTCGTCGAGCTCGAAGTGCTGCTGAACGGCGGGCGACCAGCCGCCGTACCAGTGCGCAGCCGTCCGGTGGACCTCGTCCTCCAGGGCGGCGTGCCAGGGTTGTCGGGTCTGGGCGCCGCGGATCTCCGCGACCTCGACCTCGTCCACCTCGCGGGCGACCCGGCCCGCGGGGGCGACCAAAACCAGCCGGCGCAGCCGATCGGTGAAGCGGGCGGCGAACTCCTGCGCGGTCAAGGCCCCGGCGGAGTGCGCCAACACGTCTACGCGGTCGAGCCCCAGGAAGCGCCGCAATTCGTCGATGTCGTGCGCCTGCTCGGTGAAGGCGCAGGTCGCCCGGTCGGTCGGTACCGCGGAGCGCCCGGCGGCCCGGGCGTCCAGCCGTACCAGCGTACGGGCGGACGTGAGCCCGCCGAGGTCGCCGAGGGAACGCCCGTCGGCCCCCGGCCCGCCGGCCAGGCACACCAGTGGCGGGCCTTCACCCAGGCAGTCGTACCAGAGCTGTGTCCCGTCGTAGGACGCGAAGGCAGGCATCACACGACACTAAAGCTCCCCCAGGGCGGTGATCGGCGACTCGACGCAGTCGGCGACGAACCGCAGGAAGCCGCCGGCGGTGCCGCCGTCGCAGGCGCGGTGGTCGAAGGCGAGCGTCAGCTGGCAGACCTTCCGCGCGACCAGGACCCCGTCGACCACCCAGGGCCGGTCGATGATGCGCCCGATGCCGAGGATGGCGACCTCGGGGTGGTTGATGATGGCCGCGGAGCCGTCCACCCCGAACACCCCGTAGTTGTTGACGGTGAAGGTGCCACCGGTCAGGTCCGCGGGCGAGAGTCCGCCGTCGCGGCCGGCGGTGGTATTCTCGGTGATCGCCGCGGACAGTGCGCGGTTGCTGAGCCGGTGGGCGTCGCGGACCACCGGCACCAT
>JAOPWF010000185.1 GCA_025965815.1 Mycobacterium sp. | reverse complement strand
TTTGGTCTCTTCGCCAACGGCGTAGGTGAGCGTGGCAACGTTCCGGTCGGCAAGTGCCGCCCCGAACTGGTCGGTGGAACCGGCCGGATGGAGGTGGCCGATGATTTCCAGTTTGTCGCCGAGTGCGACCGGGGCCTCGTGCTCGATGGTCACTCGCAGCGGCGCGGTAAGCCGCTCGGGTGTGGTGGACAGGTGGTCGTCGACGGCGCTCCAGTACACGGAGTTGTTCATGTGGTTGAACAGGTCGATGTCGGTGACTCGTACTGGGTACTCGTGAACATGCGCCGCGTCCTCGCGGGTTCCGGGTTGCAGGTAGGGGTTCCACCGCAGCCGGTCGACGTCGGTGGTGCGGCGCAGCCCTTCGAGGAAGTCGTCGCTGATGCGCGAGGGCATGAAGGTGTCGGGGTTGATGTTGATCCAGAACGCCTCGGATTCGATCCGGCCGCCGTTGCGGCCGTCGATGCGGACGCGCTTTTCGCACCATCGGGTCGAGGTGGCTGAGCACCAGCGGCGCAGCCGCAACATGTCAGGGAATTCGATGGGCTCGATCACGTCGATCATGGTGCGGCGCACGATCCACAGCGGGTGGACGTCTTCAAATCCCGACTCTCGCAGTTGATCCTGGCCGATGTCCTGGATGTGCCGCGCGGCGGCGTCGAGCCGCAGTCGGCCGTAGCGGTCGATATCAGCTACCCGCAGCGGCCACTCACGGTCGAACACGTCGGGATTGCCGTCGAGGACGGGCATCAGCACTTTGCTCAGGGTCATCACAGTTCTCCCTTTTCAACCCTAGCGAGCGCACAAGCCCGCTGACAGCGACCGAGATCGCGACTGTCCGCGCATTACCGGCTTTTAGCGGGCCCGGGCCGCCAGGCGTTCGGAGTCCGAGATCAACACACTCTTGCCCTCCAACTGGATCCAGCCGCGGTGGGCGAAGTCTGACAGCGCCTTGTTGACGGTTTCCCGCGCCGCCCCGACCAGCTGGGCGATCTCCTCTTGGGTCAGGTCGTGGTTGACACGAAGCGCGCCACCCTCCTGAACGCCGAACCGCTGCGCTAACAGCAACAACTGTTTGGCGACGCGTCCGGGCACGTCGGTGAAGATCAGATCGGCCAGATTGTTGTCGGTGCGGCGAAGCTGGCGGGCCAGTACCCGGAGCAGCTGCTCGGCGATTTCGGGGCGATGGGCGATCCAGGCGCGAAACGTGTTGCGGTCCACCGATACCGCACGCACCTCGGTGACCGTGATCGCGCTGGAGGTGCGCGGCCCGGGGTCGAAGATCGGCAATTCGCCGAACATGTCGGACGGGCCCATGATCGTCAGCAGGTTGTCGTGGCCGTTGGGGGAGCGTCGGCCGATCTTGACCTTGCCGGAAATGATGATGTAGAGCCGGTCGCCCGGTCCACCTTCGGCGAATACCGTGTGCCCGGGTGGAAAGTAAACAGAATGTAGTTGTTTCGTCAACGCCGACACGGCGCTGGGCTCGACTCCCTGAAACATCCCGGCCCTGGCCAAGGTCTCCCGCTTGGTGCGATCGTCGACGCCATCGCGTTCCAGGTACTCCAGCCAATCCGTCGGTAGCCGCAGCTCACCAAGCTTCTGGGACTTCAAACCGTCGGGTTCGGCGCCACCAGCTTTCTGACTTGCGTTCCTATACGGCTTCATCTCCGGAACGGCCCCGCGTTGGGCATCCAGCCAGGACGCGTTGGGGTCGCCGCGCGGAGTCCGGTCGATGTCGATCACTCCGGGGTCATTGGGCATCTGAATTCTCCGATCAGGCGGGCCGGGCCCGCATCGTTGTCAGAAGGCTTCTCGGGTGCCACGATGCACTTGCCACCATTGCGCTCCAGCGGTCCCGTGTCGCTACCGCTGACGCCCATCAAGACTTCCTGCCAGCTGGAATCTCTACTCACCTGCCGGATGCAAACGCCCGTGTCCTGCCCGTGGAGCATTCGGGGAGGGTCGAACGGGCCGACCAAAACGGCTACGGAATAGGCGAGCAGTACGGGCAGGTCACCGAACCTGAGAGAGGTTGAGACTTCCGGGTCACCTCAGGCGTGTCGCGCTGGGTGGCGTTGGCGGGAAGCGTTGATGGGTGTCAGCGGTAATGACATGGGCACCCTGGAAGGCAATCCTCGGAAGCACTCCTGCACGACGCTTCGATGGTCGTCGCTGACAGCACCAGCTACCCGCCGACGAGCCCACGGCAGCGACTTGTCTGAACTTGCATTGATCGCCTCGTCCTCGGGGTTCACCAGATACTGACCTCGTTTGGTAGGAAGTGACGACAATGATGGGAAAGCGATGGCTAACGCTCTCCAGGTAGCGCAGTCGGATCCGTGGTTTCGCACGGAGTCCCCAGAGATGGCGATTCACCTCTGCGAAACCGCGTACTACCCACATAGGCTCAGGCTGCTTGGACCTTCGAGGGGCTTCGGCCTCACTCAGCGCGCTACAAGCGTGGGACCGATCACCGTTGGCGACGTCACCTACAGGACAGATGTTGGAATCAGTTTCGACGAGACTCGGGCCAGCTACCACGTCTGTGTTCCCCTCAAAGGTTCGCTTGAGTCGTGGCATCGTGGTCTGGAGCTGACCTCGACTCCCGAACTGGCCTCGGTATACCGGCCTGACGGTGAGATGAGGGTGCCCCGGTGGCCCGGTGGCAGTCGCCATCTCGCGTTGAAGATCGACCAAGTCGCCGTCGACAGAGCACTCGAGACACTGGTCGGCAAACCGGTAGATTTGCCGATCGCATTCACAGCGTCACTGCCGCTAAGGCCCGGTGCTGCGCAGATTTGGGTACGGCTTCTGCTGATGGTGCATCGTCAGCTCGACGACCCGGACAGCTTGATGCGGCATGCTGTGGTCTTGGACCCGTTGGTGGAAAGCCTGATAAACGGTTTCCTGCTCGTGACCGACCACCCCTATCGAGAAGCACTCGCCGCACCTGGTGAGCATGGCCGACCGGCAGCGGTCCGGGACGCGATGGACATCATCGAGGGTGGACCGCACCTGCCGCTGACCACCTCGACACTAGCGAGGCAATGCCACGTCAGTGTTCGCACGCTGCAGGAGGGATTCCAGCGTCACCTTGGCATGTCGCCGATGGCGTATGTCCGCGTGGTCAGACTCCGCCGTGCCCACCGGGACCTGCGGTCCGCAGATCCCTCCCACAGCAGCGTCGCTGCCATCGCGCATCGCTGGGGGTTCGCCCACCTCGGCCGCTTCGCCGCCGCGCACAAAAGAATGTACGACCAAACACCGCTGCAAGCCCTGCGCGCTGCACGCTGACCGCGCCCAGCATAAGGGCTTTGGGGCGCACATGCGAGCTCGCGCCGAGCGCCGCCAAGCGCGAATCATCGGCCAAAATGCGCGGATCGGCCGGCGGTCGGAGGAACCGGTCGATGGAACTGCCTAGTCTCGCCATTATGGAACGTCAAGACCAAATTTGGTCGCGCATGCTCGGGGCGGACGCGATGGCGACGGGTGTGGAGGTGGGCCCCGGAATGGGCGCGAGCGATCTGATCGGTGCCGCTCCTTGGTCAGATTACGATCCGTACACCGACGAGGCATTGCTCGATCCGTGGTTGGGGTACAAGCAGTTGCGTGATGCCGGTCCCGCGGTGTGGCTGCCCAAGTACGAGATGTTCGCCCTGACCCGGTACGACTCGGTACGGCGGGCGCTGCAGGACTGGGAGTCCTTCCCGTCTCACAACGGTGTGATGATGAACGATCAGATGAACCAGGTGCTTCGCGGCAACACACTGTGCAGCGACGGCGCTGACCACGACGCGCTACGGGACGTGCTGGTGCGTCCCCTAACCCCCAGGGCGCTGCGGCCGGTCCGAGATGAAATCACCGCCGAGGCCGAGGGCGTGGTGGCAAGACTGGTCGCGCAGGGCACCTTCGACGCCGCGACCGACTTGGCGAACCACCTTCCGGTGACGGTGGTGTCCGACTTGGTCGGACTCCCCGAGAAAGGCCGCGAGCGAATGCTGATCTGGGGCGAGGGTTTGTTCAACTGCATCGGACCGATGAACGACAGGACCATCGCGTCGTTCCAGGTGCTTGAGGAGATGATGGACTACGCCACGAACGAGGCGGTGCCCGAAAAGCTGAAGCCCGGTAGTTGGGCGGTGGGGATCCACGACGCGGTGGCCCTGGGTGAGGTGCCCGCGCAGGCG
>JAOPWF010000180.1 GCA_025965815.1 Mycobacterium sp. | reverse complement strand
CATGACGCCACCGCCTCGGTGGTGCGGGCATACGCGGTCTCGACCTCGGAACGCAAGGCTTCCCAGATCTTTTCGTAGATGGCGACGAATTCCGGTTCGAACCGGATTTCCTGTGTCCGTCGGGGTCGGGGCAGATCGACCGGGAACACCGACTTGATCGTTCCGGGGCCGGCGGTGAGGACCACTACCTTGTCCGCCAGTGCGATGGCCTCCTCCAGGTCGTGGGTCACGAAGATGACCGCGGGCCGGATCAGCTCCCACAACGACAGCAATTCATCGGACATGATCGACCGGGTCTGCACGTCCAGAGCGGAGAACGGCTCGTCCATCAGCAGCACCTGCGGCTCGTTGATCAGGCTCTGCGCCAGGGCGACCCGTTTGCGCATCCCGCCGGACAGCTGGTGGGGGTAGCGGTCCTCGAAACCGGCCAGCCCGACGCGGCGCAGCCAGTCCCGTGCACCGTCGTTGGCCTTGGTCCGGGATTGGCCACGAAAGCGCGGTCCGGCGGCGACGTTGTCCAGCACGCTCTTCCACGGGAAGACGGCATCCTGCTGGAACATGAACCCGACCCCGGCGGTGATACCCGACACCGGACGACCGGCGACCGTGACCGAGCCCGTCGATGGGCGTTCCAGGCCCGACACCAGGGTGAGCGTTGTCGACTTACCGCACCCCGTGGGCCCGACGACGGCGCAGAATTCCCCCGGCTGAATCGTCAGGTCGAAGTCCCGCAGCGCGGTGAAAACCCCGCCCTTCGGGGTCCGGAACCGTTTCGTCACGTTCCGTAGCTCGATCGCCGGTGACTGCCGGTCGGCGGGTGGTGATGGCGTCGTTGTCACCGCTATCTCCCTCGGTGTTCGATGAGGCAGAACGATCAACCTCGGTGTGGTCCGAAGGTACGTGTTGGGTGTCACAGTTTCCCGCTTGTCCGCGAAACCCGCGCAAGCAGCGATTTTGAGCTTTTGCGCATTCTGCTCACCGGCGCGGCTACGCTCGATTCATGGCCAGGCGAGGCCGCCCCGCCGTGCGGCTCGGTACTCAGGTGCTGCTACTGCAGATCGTGGTGGTGGTGCTGACCCTGGGCATCGCGTTCGGGGTCTTCGCCTACATCAGCGGGCAGCGGCTCACCGCTGAGTACGGTCAGCGTGCGTTGGCGGTCGCCCGTTCGGTGGCCTCCGAACCAGCCGTCCGCGCCGATGTCGCTCGCTACTCGAAAGGTGCGCTCAAAGCGAGCCCACAGCTCACCGACGAGCTCGTCGGCGGCGAGCTGCAGCGCATTGCCGTGCAGGCGCAACAGCACACCGGGGCGTTGTTCGTGGTGATCACCGATGACGACGGCATCAGACTGGCGCACCCCACCTCTGAACGGCTCGGGCAGATGGTGAGCACCGACCCATCCGAAGCGCTGGCGGGACATGAGGTGGTTGTCCAGCAGACGGGGACCCTCGGCGAATCGGTCAGGGCGAAAGTCCCCGTATTGCAGCCTGATTCCACAGCGGTGGTCGGTGAGGTCAGCGTCGGCATCTCCACCTTGGCGGTGCGCCAGCAGCTGCTCAGCGACCTGCGCAGGGCGGGCCTGCTGATCGGAGCGGCACTCCTGCTCGGCATCATCGGGTCGCTGCTGTTGGCCCGACGTTGGCGGGGGCTGACCCTTGGTCTGGAACCGGCCGAACTGGCCGAGTTGGTTCGTGAACAGGCCGCCGTCCTGCACGGCATCGGCGAGGGCGTGCTGGCCGTCGACCCATCATGGAGAACGACCGTCGTCAACGACGAGGCGTGCCGCCTGCTGAGCATCGACGGTGAACCGGGGCGCCCGGTCGAGCACATCGGGCTGACCCGGCGAGTGCTGGATGTGTTCAAGGCCATGGAATCCACGCCGACCGTGGCCATGGTCGGCGAGCGGATCGTGGTGGTCTCCGCGCGCCGGGTGAGCCGCGACGGGCACGAACTCGGCGCGGTGCTGATCGTCCGCGATCGCACCGACGTCGAATCGCTGACCCGACAACTCGACGCGGTGCGGTCGATGAGCACAGTGCTGCGCGCACAGCGCCACGAGTTCGCCAACCGGCTGCATCTGCTCAGCGGGCTCATCCACGGCGGTCGCCTCGACCAGGCGTCGCATTACCTTGACGAGCTACTCGGCTCGGGCCCCCTCGGGGCCGCGGTCCCCGGCATCGACGCTATCCAGGACCCCTACTTGCAGGCCTTCCTGGCGGCCAAGGCCGCCTACGCGAGGGAAGCCGGAGTCACCCTACAAATCGGCGCCAACACGTGGGTGTCGGGCACTCTGGCGCTGCCCGTCGACGTCACGACCGTGCTGGGCAACCTGCTCGACAACGCAATCGAGGCCACCAGGACCACCGACAGCGACACCAAAGAAGTGGAAGTCGAACTCGTACAAGACGGATCAACGCTACACATCACCCTCGCCGACAGCGGCGACGGTGTCGCGCCGGACTACGCCCCGCACCTGTTCACCGAAGGCGCATCCACCCGGCCCAATCGCGGCATTCCGGGCGGCCGCGGCATCGGCCTTGCGCTGTCCCGACAGGTCGCCCGTGCGCTGGGAGGCGACGTCAGATTGTCCAGTCCGGGTAATGCCGCGGCGAGGCTGCGCGGCGCGGAGTTCATCGCGAGGCTACCCGGAGTGGTGGTGGAGGGAGATCCGGTATGGGCAACTCAGAGCTGAGCGTGTTGGTCGTTGACGACGACTTTCGGGTGGCCCAGCTGCACGCGGGCATAGTCAACGCCATCCCAGGCTTTACCGTCACCGCGACCGCTAACACCCTCACTCATGCCCGCCAGGCGGCCGCGGCCGGGGCGATAGACCTGGCCCTGGTCGACGTTTACCTCCCGGATGGGTCCGGCCTCGACCTTACCCGTGAGTTGCGCTGCGACACTATGGTATTGACGGCAGCCACGGAGGCCGACACGATTCGCTGCGCAGTGTCCGCCGGCGCACTCAGCTACCTCGTCAAGCCATTCACGCATGCTGACCTCGCCGCCCGGCTCGCCGGATACGCGCGGTACCGGAGAATTCTCGCGAAGCCGAATCTCGGCGCGCACGACGTGGATGCGGCATTGGAAGCGCTTCGCCCTCGCGCAGTCACTCCCCAAGCCGCTGTAGTCGCGTCGCCCACGAAAAGACTGGTGCTACAGGCGCTTCGGTCGTCACCCACACCGATGTCCTCGGGCGAAGTCGCCACCGCCGTCGGGATCTCACGGGCGACTGCACAACGATATCTGGCGACACTGGCCACCACCGGTGAGGTGGCGATGCGGCTGCGCTACGGGACTACCGGTCGACCGGAACAAGAGTTCGCGATTGCTTCCGACGGTTCCAGGAAGGAAAGTACTACTGAGTGACTTCGCTTCGCGTTGAAGCAATTACCGCGCCTGCAGCGCATTCATGAGCACCGCTCACGTGGTCGATGTCGAGGAGGCACACACCGCATCGGCTACCGAGGTGGGCGTTCGTGCATCTGGCGGCGACCCAGCCGCCCCGTAGGCGCGATCAGGTCCGCACCAACGTGGCACGACGTCCTGCTGCTGCGCCCGACCCGCGGAACGCGCACCACGACGCAGGTAGTCGACTACTCATGTGCGCGGCCGCGATTCGCGGCACGATGTATTGGCGGAAGCGACAGTCGGAGGCCGCGACTACTCAACGAGGACGTTCGATGATTACAGGAATGCAATCGCGGATCATCTGGAGCGCCAACAGCGGCACAACTGCTGAGGTGAATATCCCCCCGCAAGGTGCGATGGCGCAGATCACCCTCGGGCAGGCAGACGGAGGGGGCCTTTGCAATTCAGGAATCCGTGCCTTTCGCACGAGGCCGAATCCGGCGGGTCCGGACAATGTCACCGACTTCGGCAACAACTTCTACAACTGGCCCAATTCGGTGTTCGACCAGAATCTCAGCAGCGTCACCTTTGCGCTGGCCCTGGGACAGGGCCAGGAAGGGACTGGCGTCTGCAACTTCTTCTTCTGGAGGCCCTGATGATGTTACCCAGCACGGGGGTCGACGATAGCGAGGGCGTCGACTCGCACTATGCCTGCATTGTTTACGACCAGGAGACCGGCAGGATCCATCACGTCCATCACGTGATCAATCTCGTAGGCGCACAAGCTCCGACCGAGGAAGAAATGAGAGGGCGTGCCCGTGCCAACACGCTCATCGACGATGGTTCGGACCTGGCCGTCGTGGTTGTCCAAGGTGACCGGATTGAACGCGGCAAGTCGTACCGCGTCGACCACGCCGCGAAAGCGCTTGTCGTTGAGCAGGACCGAACCACGAACTGAAGTAGCCAGGTGTGGGAAGAGGTGATGCTTTGGGTACCGCGTAAAGCCGAACATGACGACGTCGTAAAGCTTCTCGGTGCTGGCGCAGTGGGCACAGACCTTGTCGGCGAAGTATTCCTACCGGCGACGGCGGTAGTAGGCACGCCGGTAGTCGTTCCACTTCTCACGGGTCCAGCCCACCTTCCCAGGATAAATGGGGGGATGGGCTGGTGTGCCGCTAGCGATCAGCCGCCGAGGCCGAGGTTCTTCTGCAGGTTGGCGGTGGACGGGCTCAGGTTGGCCTGCAGATTCTTCAGCGCGATCTGCGGGCTGAAGTTGTTCTGCAGGTTGGTCCCCGCGTTGCCGATGGTGGTCTGCAGATTGGGCGTGCCGCAGATGCCCTGACCCCTGCCCGATGAAAGGTCCTTCGCGTCGAAGTAGCTGCACGGTGCCGCCTGTGCCGAAGTTGCCAGTGCCGCGCCCCCCACGGCCAGCCCTGCACTCAGGACGGCCGCGACCATGAGATTTCTCATATTCTCCCCCTTCTATTAGGT
>JAOPWF010000179.1 GCA_025965815.1 Mycobacterium sp. | reverse complement strand
CCACGGTCAGCAGTTCACGCTCCATCACTTCACTTGCGGCGCGTT
Source organism: Mycobacterium sp. (assembly GCA_025965815.1). Taxonomy (GTDB): domain Bacteria; phylum Actinomycetota; class Actinomycetes; order Mycobacteriales; family Mycobacteriaceae; genus Mycobacterium. The sequence continues at coordinate 4,856 of JAOPWF010000179.1, read as the reverse complement.
CCCCCGATCGGATCGCCCCGTCGACCCAGCCGCACATGACGGCCGAGCTCTCAGTCCCGGCCCAGTGGATACGGCCGCACGGTTCGCGCAGGGCATGGCCGAATTCCGTGAGCACGCCGGGCGGAGCATGACTGAGCATTCCACCGCCCGAGTACCGCTCGACACTCCAGTTCTGCTCGATGTACTCGACTGGCGAGGCGGCCCTGGGACCGAACCGTTCCACGAGTTCGCTCAGGATCGCGTTGCGGCGGTCCGGCTCGTCGAGCTGTCCGAGCCGGCGGGCGATGGGTCCCTCGGTGATCACGCACATCACACCGGGCCGGCCCGTGTCGGTGCACGCGTCGATGGTGACCGTCGCGGGCGAACCAGGGGCGGCCGACTGGCCCGACAGCCCGTCGGCACGCCAGAACGGCTCGTCGTAGAGAATCGCGATCTTGAAGACCGAGCCGCTGGGCATCCGCTGGTGCAGAAATGACCGATCGACCGGAAGCATTGGCTCGTAAAGGATCTGACTGGCGATGGCAAGAGGTACGGCGACGATCGCGCGCTGGGCGCGTACGGTCATGTCATCGGATCGCACGGTTACCCCGTCGGCGTGCTGTTCGACCCGCCGGACAGGCTGCGCCAGGTGCACCGAGTCGCCGATCTCGGCCGCCATCGGCCGGTAGATGGCACCCATACCGCCGACGGGTCGGGCATCCTCCGCGCCATCCTTGACGCCGAGGACGAAGCTCGGCCCGCCGCCGGACGCCATCTGGTACAGCACGAAAAGCATGGACACCTCCGAGGCGGCCGAGGTGTAACAGCCGGCGATCGCGGTCTCGAGGAGGTCGCGCGCGGGCTTGGACGCGACATTCTTATCCAGCCACTGCGCCAGCGTGATCTGATCCCACTTCTGGGCCTTCTTCGCCTCCCACGGCGCATTCAGGGGAATCGACTTGCACATCTGCCCGAGTTCGAGGAAAACGGCGCCCAAATTCACCGCTGCCCACGGGCTCATCGTCATCGGGATCGTGCCCTTGTAGCGGTACTGCTTGCCGTCGACCACCATCATGGCGTCGCCGTCGGTGTACTGCTTGTAGCTCGGTACGCCGAACTCGTTCATCAGCGCGTAGATCCGGTCCTGACCCGGCCCGATCCAGGCGCCGCCCCGGTCGATCCACGATCCGTCGTTGCGCACCTCGGTGAACGTGCGGCCCCCGACCCGGTCTCGGGCCTCGAGCACGGCGACGGATCGGCCCGCCTGCTTCAGTCGCAGCGCGGCGGTCAGCCCCGCGAATCCGCCACCGACCACGCAGTAGTCGACGTCTGTCATGGTTCGTCCTCGTCTCGATGTCTTGCTAACAGGATTCTCTTCGGCCGGGGGTGCTAATCACCTCGTCAATACGCCTACCCGCGCGGATTGGACAAGTCAATAGCAAACTCTGATTTTTTAACGCCCACGTCAGAGTCGCGCACGAACCCGCGGCTGAAGACCGCCTCCGACTACTGGATTCATCGCGAATCCACCGGGCAACCACTGTCAGTAACCAACTTCGACGAGGGGATCCAGATGAAGATTCGCGACGCCATCGACCAATTCCAGGCGGACAACACCGCCGCGTGGGTCTACAGCGAGCCGTACCAGACGCCCGACGGATCCATGGTCATCGCCGCTACCAGAATTCGCGGCCGCAGTTTCGGAAACAAGCACGGCGCGGACGACGTCGGCAGCTCCGTCGAGTTCCGCGCCACGCCGGTGGGCGTGTTCGTCATCCGCGACGGCAATGCAAAGTGGCGCCCCGCTACCGATGGCACCTGGACGGCGCTGATGGGCGAGTTCATAGGATTAGCTTCGGCGGTCCTTGCCCTCCTCGCGGTGGTGCGCCGCCCACCGTGGCCTGACGTCTCCTCCGGGCACTGACCGCGAAGATGCTTGATGTTCTAGCGTGTGGTGATGGTGGAACTCTCCGACGACGTCGTCGCGTTTCTGTCCGAAGGCACCCGAACCGGAATCGGGTACCTGGCCTCCGACGGCCGTCCCCTGGTGGCTCCGCAGGTGCAGGGGACCGCGCAGATCAGCGAGGATCCGCAGCGGGTGGTCGACACCGCGACGCGCATCGGCGCACGGTACATGGGACCCGATCGCGCGGAGGAGTTCGACCGACGCAACGGCATTCCCGGCGAGTTGGTCGTGCGGATCCAGCCCACCAAAGTCGTCTCGCCATTCGATCTGGCGGGCTGATCGGCAATGGATGAGCTGACTCCGGAGGAGTTCACCCGTCTGATGCTGATTGCCGCCGCGCCGCCGAACCGTGTCGGCGAGGTGGTCGCCCGGCTCGTCGGCGACGAGATCACCATCGGTCCCATCTCCGTCGGTCCGGGCGATGTGGCCACCGCGACGGCGGTCGGAAAACGTGGTGTGGTCCGGGCGTCTCCGTGTGAGGACCCCGACTGGCATCAGATCATCACCGTCCCGATCGACCTGACCGTCACCGTCGACATCGCAGGACGGGTCGCGGAATACCGTGGCGCCGTTGAGGTCCGGACCCGTATCCGGATGCGGCTGGAACGGCCGTGCACCGTCGCGGTACAGATTGAAGACGTTGCGGCCGACAACGTCGAAGCCGACATCGAGGCAACTGGTTTCGCCGCACGCCTCCTCGGCTATGTCGGAAGCATCGACGAGACCGTACACAAACAGGTGCTCGACCAGGTGAACGAAATGGTCAGAAGTCCCGAGTTCGAAGCGGCCCTGCACATCGACGTCATCGGGCTGATGGAACGGGCGTGGGACGCCGGCCTGGTGGTCCAACTGCCCGACGAGGACCGCACAACCGTCCCGGGTTGACGGTCTGTGCAAATCCTCGACAAGGTGTCTTCAGACCACGAAACCCCGCCGCCGCACGTGTTCGTCCTCTTCGGCGCGACGGGCGACCTCGCGAAACGCAAGCTGTTTCCCGGTCTCTACCGCCTCGCCGCAGCCTCAAGACTGCCGCAGGACTACGCCATCATCGGCTCCGGGCGCCACTCCCCCGGCTCCGACGACGACTTCCGCGGCCGGGTCCGGGAGAACCTGGTGAAGTTTGTCGACGACCTGGATGGCGGGGTCGTCGACGGACTCCTGCAGCGCCTGTCCTTCCGGACCTCCGATGCCGACGACGGCGCCGATCTCGCCGCGGCGGTCCACGACGCCCGGTCCCGGCTGGGTGAGAACTCCCGCACTCTGATCTATCTGTCCGTGCCCCCGACGGCGACGCAGCCGATGATCCGCATGCTCGGCCGCGAGGGGCTGACCGACGCCGCGCGGCTCGTCATCGAGAAGCCGTTCGGCACCGACCTGAAGACCGCGCGCGAACTCGACGCCACGCTCAAGGAGGTCGTGACCGAGGAGCAGGTGTACCGGATCGACCACTTCCTCGGTAAGGAGGCGGTACAGAACATCCTGGCGCTGAGGTTCGCCAACGGGCTCATCGAGCCGGCGTGGAATCGAACCAACCTGGTGTCAGTGCAGATCGACGTCCCCGAAGAGCTCACCATCGAGGGCCGCGGCAACTTCTACGAGGGGACCGGTTGCTTCCGCGACATGGTCTCGACGCACCTGTGCCAGGTCCTTGGCTTCGTCGCCCTCGAGCCGCCGGTGCATCTCGACGCGATCTCATTGCGCAACGAGAAGTCCAAGGTGTTCTCCGCGATGCAGCCGCTGAACCCCGAGCGGGTGGTGTTCGGGCAGTACGAGGGTTACCGCGACGAGGAGGGCGTCGCCGGCGACTCACAGGTCGAGACGTTCGTGGCGCTCGAGGCGTTCGTCGACACCGAGCGGTGGCAGGGCGTGCCGTTCTACCTGCGCACCGGCAAGGCGATGGGGGCCACCCGCCGCACCATAACGCTGACCTTCCGCACCCCGCCGATGGGCCGCTTCGGCGATGCCACCTACGGGCCGAACGAACTTGTGCTGGAACTGGACGACGACCCGCAGTTCACCGTCGACCTGTACGCGAAACGGCCAGGGCCGACGACGGAATTGACCCCGCTGACGCTCCGGATCGATCTGGCGGAACTGGATCCCGACGACGCCCCGCTGGAAGCCTACGAACGGCTCCTGCTGGACGTGATGCGCGGCGACCAGACGCTGTTCACCCGTTCCGACGAGGTGGACTGGCTGTGGCAGATCTGCCAACCCGTGCTCGACAACCCGCCGGAGGTGCGGCCGTACAAGAAGGGCTCGTGGGGTCCGGACGACGCATTGGCCCTGCTCGGGGAGCGCGGCTGGCGACTACCGGATGCGTGAGCCGAAAGGGACCTGGCCCGAAATCGACGAATTGCAGAGCCCTACTCGCACTTCTTCCGCATAACGTCGATTTGGGTGCGGGGCCGTTCTCCTGCGACTCGCCAGCGCCAACGGATCAGCACCCAGACCCCGGTGAACAGCTGCCAGCCGAGCACCGAGTAGACGCTGCCGCGCTCCCACACTCCGTCCGGCATCAGGTTGATGGTCGCCGTCGAGGAGTCGATCCTGAGCATGATCAGACTCACAAAGCCCAGTGCCGCAATGACATTGGAGACAACGCTGTACCACCCCGGTCCTCCCGCCCGCCGCACGATCGACGCCCAGCGAGGATCGCGGCGTTACTCGCCACGATCGCCAGCGCCGCGCCGGTGGCGTGCACCCAATGGGTTCCGTCGGCGGTCGCCGCCGGGCCGCCGTGCACCGTTCCGACCAGGATGTTGCCGACGGCGTTCGCGGCCGCGAGACACCGGAACAGGCGCGCCGTGGTTCCCCTGGCGCGCACCAGCAGCACGGCCCCGGCGAAGAACGAAATGCCCTGCAGATAGAACGCGGTATTCATCAACTCCGGCGGTGGCGAGTCGATCAT
>JAOPWF010000168.1 GCA_025965815.1 Mycobacterium sp. | reverse complement strand
TCGCCTCCGATCTCAGGCGTGGACCAGATAAGAGTAGCCGCATACTAACATTCTCATGATTGTAAGTCAGAATGTCAGGACAAACTATTGACAGAGCCGAGTGACCAAGGGCACAGTCGTAGCCAAGCCCACCAACTACCGCCGGAGATCTGAGTTGACTAGCACGCAGGCACTGGACGTCCTCGCCATCGGGCGCAGCGGCGTCGATATCTATCCCTTGCAAATCGGCGTCGGCCTGGAAAACGTGCAGACGTTCGGCAAGTTCCTAGGAGGCAGCGCCGCCAACGTTGCGGTCGCCGCCGCGCGGCTCGGCAACCACACCGCGCTGATTTCGGGTGTCGGGGCCGATCCGTTCGGAACCTTCGTCAAGACCGAACTCGCCAGTCTCGGCGTGGACAACCGGTACGTCGTAACGCACGACGAATACCCCACCCCGGTCACCTTCTGCGAAATCTTCCCACCCGACAACTTTCCGCTGTACTTCTATCGCAAGCCGTCGGCCCCTGACCTGCAGATCAGGCCGGAGGAGCTTGATGCCGACGCCATCCGCGCCGCCCGCCTCTACTGGTCCACCGTCACCGGGTTGTCCGAAGAGCCCAGCCGCAGTGCGCATTTCGCCGCGTGGGAGGCCCGCAGTCGGGCGCCGCTGACCGTGCTGGACCTCGACTACCGACCGATGTTCTGGGCCACGCCGGCCGACGCCAGCGAGCAGGTACAGCGCGCCCTGCGACACGTCACCGTCGCGGTCGGTAACCGCGAGGAGTGCGAGATCGCCGTCGGCGAGTCCAACCCCCGCAAGGCGGCCGACGCGCTGCTCGACCTCGGTGTCGAGCTGGCCATCGTCAAACAGGGGCCACGCGGTGTGCTGGGCAAGACCCGGCACAGTTCGGTGACGGTGCCCCCCAACGAGGTGGAGGTCGTCAACGGGTTGGGTGCCGGTGACAGCTTCGGCGGCAGCCTGTGTCACGGACTGCTGCGCGGCTGGCCGCTTGAGAAGATCCTGCGTTACGCCAATGCCGCGGGCGCCATCGTCGCGTCCCGGCTCGAATGCTCGACCGCCATGCCGACCGCTGCCGAGGTCGCGGCGCTCGCCGAGCAGACCGCTATGGAGGCCGTCAATGTCTGAAGCACGCTGCATGGACTACGCCGAGATCACCGACCTGCGTGCCGCCGACCCGGGGGCCGTCGACCGCGCGTGGCAGACCAGGACCACGCGGCCCACGGTGCGTGGCGACGGCCGGTTGATGATCGTGGCGGCCGACCATCCCGCCCGCGGGGCGCTGGCCGTCGGCTCCCGGCCCACGGCCATGAACAGCCGCACCGACCTGCTCGACCGGCTGCGTGCCGCACTGGCCGATCCCGGCGTCGACGGCGTGCTGGCGACGGCTGACATCCTCGATGACCTGCTCCTGCTCGGGGCGCTCGAGGACAAGGTCGTGTTCTCGTCGATGAACCGCGGCGGTCTGGCCGGCGCAATGTTCGAGCTGGATGACCGGATGACGGCGGCGACCGCGCAGTCCACCGCCGCCGCAAAGATGAACGGCGGAAAGATGCTGTGCCGCATCGATCTCGGCGATCCCGGCACGGTAGCGACAATGACCGCCTGCGCGCAGGCGGTAGACGAACTCGCGGCGCTCGGGCTGATCGCCATGCTGGAGCCGTTCATGTCCAGCCGCGTCGACGGCAAGGTTCGCAACGACCTGAGCCCGGACGCGGTCATCAAGTCGGTACACATCAGCCAGGGCCTCGGTTCGACGTCGGCCTACACCTGGATGAAACTGCCGGTGGTCGAGGAGATGGACCGGGTGATGGAGTCCACCACCCTGCCGACGCTGCTGCTCGGCGGTGACCCTGCTGACCCGGACGAGGCGTTCGCGAGTTGGGAGAAGGCCCTGGCACTGCCGTCGGTGCGGGGCCTGATCGTGGGCCGGACGCTGCTCTACCCGGCGGACGACGACGTGAGCGCCGCAGTCGCCACCGCGGTGTCGATGGTGAGGTAAGCATGCACAGTAAGTTCTACATTCCGGCCGGCAGCGCCACGGCGCCGTACACCGTTGACGTCACGCCGGAATCGGCGGGCTGGACTGAATCGAGTCTTCAGGTCCTGGAGCTGGACACCGTTCAGGAAGTAACCCTGCGCACCGGCGACAACGAAGTCATGATCATTCCGCTCGCCGGTGGCGGGGTGATCGACTGTGACAATGAGGCATTCGAAATGTCCAGGCGGGCTTCGGTTTTCGACGGCCCGTCCGACATGGTCTACATCGGCACCGACCGGACCTACACGCTGTGCGGTGACGGGCGGTTCGCGATCTGCGGCGCCCGCGCCCGGCGGCAGCTACCCAATCGCCGCGTGGCCGCCGCCGACGTGCCCCTCGAACTCCGCGGCGCGGGCAACTGCAGTCGGCAGGTGCACAACTTCGGCACCGCAGGCGTTTTCGAGGCCGACTCGCTGATCGCGTGCGAGGTCATTACGCCCGGCGGCAACTGGTCGAGCTACCCGGCGCACAAGCACGACGAGGAATCGCCCGTCGAATCCCAGCTCGAGGAGATCTACTACTTCGAAATCGCTGCGGGCCCAGGTG
>JAOPWF010000154.1 GCA_025965815.1 Mycobacterium sp. | reverse complement strand
GGCGAGCTGCTTGGCGACGACCTCGGCGCGACCCACTTCGGTCTGGATCAGCATGAAAGCCTCGACCACCCGCTGTCTCCTCTCGATGTCGGCCGCCCGGACCCGCATACACTGACGTGTCCACCGTCGCGAGCAGGGCGGACGACGCGGGCCGCTGGTGTCGGCAGGGACCAAAGGTACCGCAGGTCGCGCCGGTGTTCAGCGCCACTGGAGGGCGGTCAGGAGGTGCCATGGCAAACGACGGGGCGGCCGAAAGCCTGGCAGACGCGGGCGAGTTCGGTGTCATCGACCGGCTCGTCGCGGACCGCACGCAGCCGGCCGCCGTCGAGCTCGGTCCCGGCGACGACGCCGCGGTGGTGCGTGCCGGCGACGGCAGAACCGTGGTCTCCACCGACATGCTGGTGCAGGGTCGGCACTTTCGGCTGGACTGGTCGACACCGCACGACGTGGGCCGTAAGGCCATCGCACAGAACGCCGCCGACATCGAGGCGATGGGGGGCGGCGCGACGGCCTTCGTCGTCGCACTCGGGATGCCGGGCGACACCCCGGCCGCCCTTGCGACGGAACTGGCGGACGGGCTGTGGGACGAGGCCCGCCGGCTCGGAGCGGGCATCGCCGGCGGCGATCTGGTCAGCTGCCCGCAGTGGGTGGTCTCCGTCACCGTGCTTGGCGACCTGGGTGGCCGGGCGCCGGTGCTCCGCAGTGGCGCACGGGCTGGCGAGGTGCTGGCCGTCACGGGCAAACTCGGCCGTTCCGCCGCGGGATACGCGCTGTGGGTTAACGGCGTCAGCGGTTTCGACGAACTGCGGCGGCGCCATCTGGTGCCCGATCCGCCCTACGGGCAGGGTCGCATCGCCGCGGAGGCGGGTGCGACGGCGATGACCGATGTCTCCGACGGCCTGGTGGCCGATCTGCGGCACATCGCGGACGCGTCTTGCGTGGGCATCGACCTGTCCGCCAACGCCCTGGACGCCGACCGTGACGCGGTAGCTGGGGCCGCGGCCGCCGTCGACGCCGATCCGATCGACTGGGTACTCGGCGGTGGCGAGGACCACGCGCTGGTCGCCGCCTTTCCCGGTGCCATTCCGCAGCGGTGGCGGGCGATCGGGCGGGTGGTCGACGGCCCGCCGCGGGTGCTGCTCGACGGGCGGGAGTGGGACGGAAAGGCGGGCTGGCAGTCGTTTGAGTGACCACGGAAAGCTAGTCTCACAATCTGTGACGGCCCGCCCCCTGCACGAACTGGTCGATGTGGGCTGGGCCCGCGCCCTGGAGCCGGTGGGCGACCAGGTGACCCAGATGGGCGAATTCCTGCGCGCCGAGATCGCGGGTGGGCGTCGCTACCTGCCTGCGGGGCCGAATGTGTTGCGCGCCTTCACCTTCCCCTTCGACGAGGTCCGCGTGCTGATCGTCGGCCAGGATCCGTATCCGACACCCGGTCACGCCGTGGGCTTGAGTTTCTCGGTGGGCGCCGACGTGCGGCCGGTGCCGCGCAGCCTGGCCAACATCTTCGCCGAGTACTCCGCCGACCTGGGTCTTCCGGAGCCGGCCAACGGCGACCTGACGCCGTGGGCTCAGCGCGGGGTCATGTTGCTGAACAGGGTGCTGACCGTGCGGCCCGGCACACCGGCGTCGCACCGGGGCAAGGGCTGGGAGGCGGTGACCGAATGCGCGATCCGCGCACTGGTCGCCCGGTCGCAGCCGATGGTGGCGGTGCTGTGGGGCCGCGACGCGTCCACGCTGAAGCCGATGCTCACCGGCAGCGAGTGCCTAGTCATCGAGTCGGCGCATCCGTCGCCGCTATCGGCGTCCCGGGGATTCTTCGGCTCGCGACCGTTCAGCCGCGCCAACGAGCTGCTGGCGGGGATGGGGGCCGAGCCGATCGACTGGCGGCTGCCCTGACAACGCCGAAATCGACGTTTCGCAGGTTGCTACTCGAACCTCCCTGCGAAGCGTCGATGTCGGCGTGAGAAAGCGTCAGCCGCGCTGGACCTTGCCCGCCTTGATGCAGGACGCGCAGGCATGGATGCGCTGCTTGTTGCCGCCGGGACGGGTCACGGCGTGCACAACCTGGATGTTCGGATCCCAGCGACGGCTGGTCCGGCGATGGGAGTGCGACACCGACTTGCCGAAGCCGGGGCTCTTCCCGCAGATATCGCAGACGGCAGCCATAGGTACAAACTCCTTGAATCAGTGGTGGGGGTCAACTACCGCAACCGGGTGACCCGACAACCTGACCAGGATACCGGCCGTCGCGGAGATCGCCAAAATGGTGTCCACCGGCGCACATATTGTGACCAGTGCTGTCGCCGTGAGTGGCTAGGCTGGCGCCACCGGAGGCGGTGTGGGTTGTCGCCCCGGCGGGCTGGACCCGGGGATGTCTGTAGCGCGGGCTTCGACGAGGGCGGGAGGCGGGATGTCGGGTCGTCGGCTCGATGCGTCCACGCTGTTGCACTGGGCCCACACGGCGGTCGGGGACCTGATCGCGCACACCGACCAGATCAACCGGCTCAATGTGTTCCCCGTCGCTGACGCCGACACCGGAACCAACATGCTGTTCACCATGCGCTCGGCATGGGCGCACGCCGACGCGGCGTCCGGCGACGGGGACGTCGTCCAGGTGGCGGCCGCGCTCGCCGACGGTGCGCTGCAGGGTGCCCGCGGC
>JAOPWF010000141.1 GCA_025965815.1 Mycobacterium sp. | reverse complement strand
ATGGGCAGCGGGGACATCCTGGGTCACGAGCCGATGGGCGTTGTCGAGGAGGTCGGTGGCCAAGCCGGTGACCTCAAAGTGGGCGACCGCGTCGTCATTCCGTTCAACATCTCCTGCGGACACTGCTTCATGTGCAACCACGGCCTGCAGAGCCAGTGCGAGACAACGCAGAATCGCGACCAGGGCACCGGCGCCGCGTTGTTCGGCTTTTCGAAGCTCTACGGCGAGGTCGCCGGTGGCCAGGCCGAGTACCTGCGGGTGCCGCAGGCTCAGTACACCCACATCAAGGTTCCCGACGACGGTCCAGACGAACGCTACGTCTACCTGTCCGATGTGCTGCCCACCGCCTGGCAGGCCGTCCAGTACGCCGACGTCCCTAACGGCGGAACACTGGTCGTGCTCGGCCTGGGACCGATCGGGTCGATGGCGTGCCGGATCGCCGCACACCGGAAGGATTGCCGTGTCGTCGGTGTCGACCTGGTACCCGAGCGGCTGGACCGCGCCCGGCCGTACTGCGCCGAGGTGATCGACCTCAACCAGACCGATGCGGAGTCCGTCGTGGCTGACCTGACCGACGGCCGCGGCGCCGACTCGGTGATCGACGCCGTCGGCATGGAGGCACACGGCTCGCCGATCGCGGAGGTCGCGCAGACGGCGGCCGGCTTCCTACCTGCGCCGATCGGGCGCGCCGTCATGCGCAACGCCGGTGTCGACCGGTTGGCCGCCCTGCATTCGGCGATCTCCATCGTGCGCCGGGGCGGGACCGTCTCGATCATCGGCGTCTACGGCGGCGCCGCCGACCCGATGAACATGATGATGATGTTCGACAAGCAGATTCAGCTGCGCATGGGGCAGGCGAATGTGAAGCGGTGGATCCCGGACATCATGCCGCTGCTGACGGCAGAGGATCCGCTCGGTGTCGAGCAGTTCGCCACCCACCGGCTGCCCTTGAGCGAAGCACCCCGGGCCTACGAGATGTTCCAGAAGAAACAGGACGGCATGGTGAAGGTGGTGCTCAAGCCGTAGCGGTTGATCCCCCTTTCCGCGGGTACTCCGCGCCCATGGACCAAGGCGAAGCGCCGATCCTTGACGCCCTGACCGACTACCGCCGCCGCGAGCGCTACGGATACACACCGCCAGGGCATCGGCAGGGCCGCGGAGCCGACCCACGCGTGCTGGCGACGCTGGGCACCGAACCATTCCGCGACGACATCCTTGCCCATGGCGGGCTGGACGACCGGCGTTCGCGTGGCAGGTATCTGGCCCGCGCCGAAGAGCTGATGGCCGAGGCCGTCGGGGCGGACGCCGCCTTCTTCTCCACCTGCGGCAGCTCACTGTCGGTGAAGGCGGCCATGCTGGCGGTGGCCGGCGGCTCCGACGGCGGCTTGTTACTCGGCCGCGACAGCCACAAGTCGGCGGTGGCCGGGCTGATCCTCTCCGGTGTGCAGCCGCGCTGGATCACCCCGCGCTGGGACGCCGACCGGCATTTCTCCCACCCGCCGTCACCCGAGCAGGTGCGCGCGGCGTGGGAGCGGTATCCGGACGCGGCGGGTGCGCTGATCGTCAGCCCGAGCCCGTACGGCACGTGCGCTGACCTGGTGCGAATCGCCGAGATCTGCCACCAGCGCGGCAAGCCGTTGATCGTCGATGAAGCCTGGGGAGCGCATCTGCCGTTCCACGAGGACCTTCCGACGTGGGCGATGGACGCCGGCGCCGACGTCTGCGTGGTCGGCGTGCACAAGATGGGCGCCAGATTCGAGCAAGGCTCGGTCTTCCACCTGCAGGGCGACCTCGTCGACCCGGCCCGGCTGTCGGCCTGCGCGGACCTGCTGATGACGACGAGCCCGAATGTGATGGTGTACGCGGCGCTGGACGGCTGGCGACGTCAGATGGTCGAGCATGGCCGCGAATTACTCGGCGGCGCTTTGAATCTGGCCGTCCAGCTGCGTGAGGACCTGGAGCTGATCCCTGACGTGGAGGTGCTCGACGACGAACTGCTCGGCGTGCAGGCATCGCACGATCTGGATCGCATGCAGGTACTGCTGGATGTCACCGGAACCGGCACATCGGGCTATCAGGCGGCGGACTGGCTGCGCGAACACCGCCAGATCGACGTCGGCATGTCCGACCATCGCCGCATCCTGGCGACGCTGACCTACGCCGACAACAAAGAGACCACCGAACGCCTGCTGGACGCGCTGTGGTGGTGGCGCAAAGCCGCGACCGACTTCGATTCCCCGCCGGCCATCCGCCTGCCGGCACCAGAAGAGCTGCAACTCGAGTCGGTCCGACTCCCCCGCGACGCGTTTTTCGGCCCGACCGAGATGGTGCCCGCCGACCGGGCGGCCGGACGCATCGCCGCCGAACAGATCACTCCGTATCCGCCGGGCATCCCCGCCGTCGTCCCCGGCGAACTGCTCAACAATGCCGTAATCGACTACCTCCGGTCCGGTCTCGTTGCCGGCATGACGGTGCCCGACCCCACCGATCCGACACTGCAGGAAATCCGCGCAGTCGCCTGACCGGCCTGAGCGCTTTTAGTATGGTGTCGACACCAGCGGGCTGAGAACCACGCCTGATGACCATTTTTGGCGATGGAGTCCCTCTGTGTGCTTATTTGCTGTCCGGCCCAGTTCCCGACGCGAGGGAACGCTGCTCGGTGACCGCTGAGGAACCGTTGGAGGGGGCGCCGGCCGAAGGTGAGCCGCGCGGTGTCGGGTGGTTTCGCTTCTACTTCGCCGACGAGCGTTGGGAATGGTCTGCGCAGGTGCAGCAGATGCACGGCTACGAACCGGGAAGCATCACGCCGACCACCGAACTCGTGCTCTCGCACAAGCACCCGGACGATTACCAGCACGTGGCCGCCACCCTCGACGAGATTCGCCGCACGCACCGGCCTTTCAGCACCCGCCACCGGATCATCGACATCCACGAACGCATTCACGACGTCGTGGTGGTCGGTGACCAGCTCAACGACGAGAGCGGCGTCGTGATCGGCACCCACGGCCTCTATGTCGACGTCACCCGCTCACCCCGGGAACGCGAGGAACTCGTCACCGCCGCGGTTGCCGAGATCGCCGAGCACCGCGCGGCCATCGAGCAGGCGAAGGGCATGCTGATGCTGATTTACCGGATCTCTGCCGACACGGCGTTCGAAGTGCTGCGCTGGCGGTCGCAAGAGACCAACGTCAAGCTGCGGCTGCTCGCCGAGCAACTCGCCGCCGAGTTCCTGGCGTTGACCTACGACGAGTCGCTGCCGCACCGGTCCACCTACGACCAGTTGCTGCTCAGCGCGCACGAGCGCGTCGACACCGGCAGCCGTGAGGTTTGATCGCGACGTGCTTCGGGGAAACACGTGTCAGCGGCGGGCTGGGATTGGTTGCGTCCGCGCTCCTTGCGAGGCGACTCGCAGAGGCAGCCCTGGTGTTGAGAAGCCAGCACCAGCTCACCCATCGCCGCTCTATCGAATAGTTGCCGACGCGGGGAGCGCATCCCCCATACTCACCGGGTGGGGATGATGAGTGATACATCCAGTGTCAAGGTTCTTGCGGCGTCATCGGAGGCCGGCGGTGCCGCACTCGACCAGGTCATCGGCCTGTCGATCGCGTCGATCGTGGTCACCGCGGGGCTGCTGTGGATCGGATACATGCATCGCGCCCGGAAGATCACCTGGCTCACCACTCTGGCGGATAAGTTCGCCCGCAGGTTCAAGAGACCGCCCTGGGTCGCGTTACCGGTGGCGCTGTTCACCGCAACGCTCATCACCGCGTTGTTCGGGTTCATCTGGGACGTCAGCCTGCACATCGGCAAGGGACGGGATCCCGGCCCACTGGCCAACCCTGCGCACTACTTCATCCTGTTCGGACTGTTTCTGTTGTTCATCGCCGGGATGCTGGCGATCATCCTGCCGTTCGACAAGCCGGGATCGGCCGCCGTGCGGATCACCCGTAACTGGTACGCCCCTGTCGGCGGACTGCTGATGGCCGGCTGCGGCCTCTACGCGTTGATCGGTTTTCCGCTCGACGACATCTGGCACCGCATCTTCGGCCAGGACGTCACGCTCTGGGGCCCCACCCACCTGATGCTGATCGGCGGTGCCGGGTTCTCCCTGATCGCGACGCTGTACCTGGAATACGAAGGACGTCGCGCGCAGGGCCCCGATGCGCCGCCCGATGGCATCGGTCTGAAGTTCATGCAGTACCTGTCATTCGGTGGCCTGGTGGTTGGACTGTCGGTGTTCCAGATCGAATACGACTTCGGCGTACCGCAATTCCGCCTGGTGTTCCAGCCGATGCTCATCGCTGCGGCGGGCGCACTGGCCCTGGTGGCCGCGCGCATGGCCCTCGGGCGCGGGGCGGCCATCATGGCCGCGCTGGTCGCCATCGTGCTGCGCGGAGGAGTCGCCCTGGTCGTCGGGCCGATCCTCGGCGCGCCGACGAACTGGTTCCCGCTATACCTGGGTCCGGCGATCGTGGTCGAACTTCTCGCGCTCACGCCATTGCTCAAGCGGCCCCTGCTGTTCGGGCTGGTCGCCGGTTTGGGAGTCAGCACGGTCGGTCTGTGGCTGGAGTCGTTCTGGATCGCGGCGGTCTACCACTACCCCTGGCCCACCAGCATGTGGGGCGAGGCGCTGATGATGGCGGTGCCGGTGACGATTCTCACCGGCGCATGCGGAGCGCTGCTGGGCATGGTGCTGACCGGCCAGCGCGTGCCGGGCAGGGCGATCGGCGTGGGCGTCGTGATGCTCGCGGTACTTGTCATCGGTGGCGCCGTCGCGAACGGCTTGCGCTACACGGTGCCCGAAAATGCCACCGCGACAATGACGTTGACCGATGTGCCGGGCGCCGCTGACCATCGGATGGTGACGGCCGACGTGCGCGTCAACCCACCCGACCTGATCAGCGACAACCCCGAGTGGGTGTCGACCCTCTCGTGGCAGGGCGGCCTCGCCAACGACCGAGGCCTGGTAATCGACCGGCTGGAGCGCGTCGGCCCCGGTCATTACCGCTCGACCCGGCCGATTCCGGTGTGGGGATCGTGGAAGACGCTGCTGCGGGTGCAGGACGGGAAGACGCTGGCCGCCGTGCCGATCTACATGCCCGCCGATAGCGGCATCGGCGCACCGGAGGTCCCGGCGCAGGCGTCGATGACCCGTAACTTCGTCCCGGAGATCACCGTCCTGCAGCGGGAACGCAATTTCAACCATCCGTCCTGGCTGTACACCGCGGCCGGTGTGGTGGTGTTGATCTGTACGTTGATCCTCATTGCAGCGCTGACCTGGGGCGGCGCCCGGATCAACAGCACCGAGACACCGACAGGCAGCAAGGCCGAGCCTCGGCCACGAGTGCGGACGTGACGACGACGGCGCACAGCGTCACGTACCTGGCCGATCACACGCTGCTGCTGGCGATCCCGGCGTTCGTTCCGGCTGCCATCGTCGCCGGGCTCGTCGTCTTCATTGCTGTCCGCAATCGGCGCAGAGGCGACGACGAGACCGACGGGCAGGGGAGGATGGACGATTGACCGTGATACGTCGGGTCGGCTGGGCCGTGATCGCGGCGGCGGTGCTGGTCGGCGGTGGCTGCGCTGCGGAGAGCCCCACGGACACACCGTCCAGCGCAACCCCGACGGCCGGCGGGTCCGGTGGCTCGCAGAGTCCGGCAGGTCTGGTGGTCACCATCACCATCAGCAACGGCACGGTGTCACCGACGAACGCCTCGCTGCAGGCCAAGGTGGGCC
Organism: Mycobacterium sp.; assembly: GCA_025965815.1. Lineage (GTDB taxonomy): Bacteria > Actinomycetota > Actinomycetes > Mycobacteriales > Mycobacteriaceae > Mycobacterium. The sequence goes on along the minus strand of JAOPWF010000141.1, from coordinate 4,236 downwards.
AGCCCATCGTGCTGCGGGTCAACAGTGACGCCGCTGACGAGTTGCACGTCCACTCGGTTCCGGAGCACAGCTTCCGCGTCCAGGGCAGCCCCGGCCAGACCTTCCAGTTCACGGTCGACGTACCGGGCAGCGTCGAGGTCGAGTTGCACCATCTGCAGCGCACGGTGGCCACCATCCAAGTGCGGCCGTGACGGCGGAGGACCACGTGGTCGTGCTGGCGCACGGCCTCGGCGGGTCCAACGACCTCCCGATCCCCTACACCTATGCGCTGATCGGGGCCGCGTGGGCGCTGACCCTGACCTTTGCGGTGGTCGCATTCGCCTGGCGGAAGCCACGTTTCGACCCGTCGAAGCCGGGTCACCCGCTGCCGCAGTGGGTTACCGCCCTGGTCGACTCGCCGGCCGTACGATGGTCGGCCGCGGCGTTGGCGTTGCTGTTCTGGGCATGGGCGGCCGTGGCGGCGATCTTCGGACCGCAGAGCGACGAGAACGCGCTGCCGGGCGTCTTCTACCTGCTGCTCTGGGTCGGCCTGGTCGCCGCGTCGCTGATCGTGGGGCCGGTCTGGCGAGTGATCTCCCCGCTGCGGACCCTGTACCGCCTGCTGCCCCGACGCGCGCCGAGTCGGTACCCGGAAAGCTGGGGGTACCGCCCCGCGGTGGTCGGGCTGTTCGCGTTCGTGTGGCTGGAACTGGCCAGCCCGGATCCCGGATCACTCACTGCGATCAAGACGTGGCTGCTGGTCTACGTCGTCGTGACACTGACCGGTGCGCTGGTGTGCGGCGACCGCTGGTTCGCCCGCGCCGACCCGTTCGAGGTCTACAGCGTGGTCGCATCGCGGCTGTCGCCGTTCTGGCGGAATCGCGAGACGCAGCGCATCGTGGTGGGTAGTCCGCTGGATCATCTGCCGTCGCTGCCCGTGCGGCCCGGCACGGTAGCCGTTCTGGCGGTGCTGCTCGGATCCACTGCGTTCGACAGCTTCTCGGCCATGCCGCAGTGGCGCAACTTCGTCGACGGCCACGCCGCCGGTGTCCCGCTGGTGACGCCACCGGTCGGCGCGACGCTGCTGCGCACCGTTGGACTGCTGGTCTTCGTTCTCGTGGTCGCGACCACGTTCTGGCTCGCTGCGCGGGCGACGGGCGGCGTCGACCGGCAGCAGCGCCGTGAATTACCCGGGCAGATGGCCCATTCGCTGATCCCGATCGTCGTGGGATATGTGTTCGCCCACTATCTTTCATACCTGGTCGAGCGCGGGCAACAGACAGCCATCCGGTTGGCCGATCCGCTCGGGCGCGGATGGAGCGTACTGGGACTGGGCGAATCGGACGTGGTTTACGTTCTCTCGCTACATCCTTCGGTGCTGGCGACGATCAAGGTGACCTGCGTGGTGGCCGGGCACATCGCAGCGGTGCTGGCGGCTCACGACAAGGCGCTGCGACTGCTTCCACCCAGACACCAGATCACCGGCCAACTGGCGATGATGCTCACTATGGTCGGCTACACCTTCCTGGGCTTGTACCTGTTGTTCGGCGGCTGAGGTCCGGTCTCGAGATTTTCGGCGCAGCGGGTCAGCAGGTCGGCCAGCTCGTGGCGCGCCGACGCCGGAAGGCCCTGCACCATGGTCGATTCCACAGCCATGATCGCGGCGTTACTTGCCGCCAGCCGCCGCGCGCCTGATGCGGTGAGCTCCAGCGCCCGCGCCCGCCCGCGTGCCGGTGTGTCCGCCGCCTCGACGAGCCCGTCGGATCGCAGTCCGCCCAGCACGTCCTGCAGCGACTGGCGCGTGACGAAGCAGAGTCGGGCGAGTTCGGCCGCGGAGGCGTCCGGATGGTCGGCGAGTGCCCGCAGCACCGCGTACTGCGCCATCGACAGCCCGGTCGGCTTCAGCGCCGCGTCACAGTGGCGGCGCAGAGTCTGTTGCACGCGTTTGACCAGATAGCCGACGGCGCGCTCGGTCCCCGGTACACCCATGACAGGAACCTTACATCAGTGGTAGAGTAAGTATGTAAGGAACCTGACATGAAAGGACAGAACGATGACCACCATCGAACAGAACAGTCGCTACGCGACCCTGATCAACGTCTTCACCGTGGAGCCCGAGCGCGCAAGGGAACTCGTCGACCTGCTCGTGACGGCCACCGACGCGGTGATGCAGTACGTGCCCGGGTTCCTGTCGGCCAACATGCACCTGAGCACCGACGGCACCCGTGTCGTCAACTATGCCCAGTGGGAGAGCGCCGAGGCGTTCGGCGCGATGTTGCGCAACCCGGCCGCCCGTGAGCACATGAACAAAGCCGCCGCGCTGGCCACCAGCTTCGATCCGCACCTGTACACCGTCGAATCGGTGCACACGCCCAAGAACGACTAGGCGGCGCTTTCCACCGCGTACAGCTGGTGGGTGCCACTGAGGCCCTTCAGTTCCACTTCGCGGCCGGCGTCGAAGGTGATGTCGTCGCGGCCGCGCACCGCGTCGCGCACCGGTTCGCTCACCAGGATCTCGCCGCCGTCGGCCGCACCGGCCACCCGAGCCGCCATCGCGACGTTGCGCCCGAACAGGTCGTCGCCCCGCCGCACCGACTTGCCGGTGTGGATGCCCATCCGCACCCGGATGCTGTTCTGCCGCGCGACGCGGTCGTCGAGTGCGCGCTGAATTTTCGCGCAACACCGCACCGCCTGCTCCGAATCCGCGAACGCCATCATGAAGCCGTCGCCCTGACTCTTGACGACATGCCCGGCGTGATCCTTCACGAACTTGCGAACCATCCTGTCGTGCCTACTGATCAACCTGACCCAGGCGCGGTCACCGATCCGTTCGTTGAGCGCCGTGGACTCCTCGATGTCGGAGAAGACGATGACCACATTGCCGTCCGTTGTCAGCCGGGCGAGGTCGGGCCGCTCCACCTCGGCCCAGTCCGCGAGGTCTTCGATCGAGCTGCGCACGGCGGCGCCGAAGCCCTGTTTACGAACGATGTTCGCGGTCTGCCAGACCGTCTTGACCGCTTCGCGACCACCGCTGAGCAATAGCTGCCGGGTGTCGACCCGGCGACGCAGCTCGTCCAGCTCGCGCCTGCTGCGGCTGAGGAGTACCCACAGGATGACCACCGCGACCGCTTCGGCCAACACCACCGCCGCCAGTACGTACCCGATCACCTGATTCACCGGATCAGTATCGCCGCGGTCAACCGCGTGCCGGCGGCTACCTCACGGTTGTGATCGCCGCCCGGTAACGAAAAGGTTCCGCCGCGTCGCATCCTCGACACCGTCTGGCGCGCTGCGCTGGTGTCGGCCCATCAGCTCGGCGGCGGTCGCAGACGACACCTCCCAGCCGTGCCCGCGCAGCCAGTCCGCAACGTCGGGCCGCTCCTCGAGGTACCACAGGTCCGCCACGTTCGGGATGTCGCGCAGCTGCAGCGGACCCGCGGCCGCACGGAACCGGTCCATCTGCGTTCGTTGCCGAGCCAGGGTGTCCGGGTGGAAGAACTCGGCGCTCATCGCCTCCACTGCTATCCGGCTGCCCGCAGCGCTCAGCGCCTGGACGCGGTCGAACAGCAGGTCCTGAGCCTGCGCCGGCAGGAACGGCAACAGCCCTTCGGCCGACCACGCGGTGGGTGCGGCGGGATCGAACCCCGCCTTCCGCAAGGCTGCCGGCCAGTCCTCGCGAAGGTCGACGGCGACGTTGACCAGGTCAGCGGTGGGCCGCGCACCGCTGGTTTGCAGCGTCGACGTCTTGAAGTCCAACACCCGGGCGAGATCCAGCTCGTACACCGTCGTCTCGGCCGGCCATGGTAGCCGCCAGGCGCGGGCGTCCAGACCCGCCGCCAAGATGACCACCTGCCGCACATCGGCGTGGGCCGCCGCCACGAAGAACTCGTCGAAAAACACGGTGCGGGAAGCGACGTAGTCGACCATCGCGGTCATCCGGGCCGGCAGATCCGGATCGATATCGGCCAGTTCACCGTTCAATGCGCCACCCGAGGCGAACGCATTCCACATGCCGTCTCCGGCGGCGTCGAGGAACAGTCGTGCGTAGTGATCGTTGATCAGCGGGTGGTCCGACTCGGTCTCGGCGGCGCGGGCCGCGGCGACGCCCAGCGCCGTCGCCCCCACACTCTCGGTGATGTCCCATGAATCGTTATCGGTTCTCGCCATTGGTCATTCCTTCTGCACACGGGTAAGGCAATGCCGGAGGGTACGCCCGCCGGCTGAAGATCCGGTGTGAGATGGGTCCATGGGCGTCAG
>JAOPWF010000137.1 GCA_025965815.1 Mycobacterium sp. | reverse complement strand
CCGGCGGGGCGGCTGTGGCGGCGCCTGGGGTGGCGGTGGTGTCGGGCGCGCGGGCTCGGGAGTCGGTTCTTCGACGGGCTCGGCCACCCATGCACGCTGCTCGTCGGTTGTCCGAGCGGCCTCGGACGGCCTGCGGTGCGCACCGCCGTATGCCGCGGCAACCCACTCCCGCTGTGGCTGTGGCTGCTGCACGGGCTGACGTTCGCTGAGCGGCTCGTCGACCAGATATCGGCGGTTCAGTGGCTCCTCGGGAACATCGATGATCGGGCTCTCCGCGGTGCGGACGTTGTTCTCGTCGTGGTCGACCGGGGTCACCCGGCTGCTGGACACCCGGCCGGTGGTCTCATTGTCACTGGCCCAGTCGCTGTAGGCGCGCACCGTCGTGCGTTCGGTTTCCAGCGCAGGCCGCTGGCCCAGGTCGGCATCGAAGAGGATCTCCAGGTTGGCGCGCAGTGCCGACAACTCGGCCCGAAGCGCCGCAACTTCGTCGTCCGTCTGGGCGCGCAATTCGGACGCCAACTCGCGGCGGAGGTGCGATTCCACCGTGAGCTCGTATTCGCGTCGCGCCGAGATCTCGCGGTCGAGTTGCAAGTCGTAGACCAGTTTCAGATCGCGCGCCTTTGCCTGGTCGGCATCGCTCTGCCGCCGGTACACCACGGAGACGAACGCCCCGACGACGGCCGCCCACAACGCGAGGATGACGGCGAGTTTGAGCAGTTCCACACGGTTGGTGAACACCAGCGCCGAACTCGCCGCGAAGGCGAGCACCAGCAACACCGTCAGCAGCAACCACCCCGGCCTGCGGCCGCCGCGCCGCGGCCGGGCGCCGCGGGACAGAACGGTCATGGGCTGACTGTACCCGTGCGAGGTCACATCGCGTGTCGACCTGCCACGGCGATTCTCCCCTGAGCTATCCGGTGCCATCTACTCGGAGGCTCCATTGGCGCTGTCGGGTGGATCCTGCGGCGACTTGCAGCAATGTTGCAGCCACAGCGCCGCGACGACGAGCGCGAGTGCGCTGGCGGCCGCCACCGCCACTCCCGCGCTGTCCTCGCCGGCAACCCGGAGCGAGCCGCGCCGCGGCAGCAGATAGGCCAGCACGCCGATCCACCAGCCCAGCACGAGGGCGCCCACCCAGGCCGACGCCTTGGCAATCATCACCCACCGCGCCACCGCAAGCGGATGCAGCCAGCCGGGTCCGTCACCGATCTGGCCGTCGTTGATCTTGGCCCGCACGTAGAAACCCCATGCGGCCTCCGCGGCGGCAACGACCAGCAGCGAGAGCCCGGTCCACACAGTGATCGGTGGGAACCAGCGGTACAGCAGTACCACCAGCAGGTAGCCGATGATCGCTGCACCGACCGTCGCGGCCGTCAGGTCACGTTTACGGGTAGGTCCCATCAGGCTTCCGGTGTCTGCTCGGTATCCAGGCTGAGCACCATCGGAGTCAGTCGGACGCCTGCGCGGTCCGCCGCGTCGAGTTCACCCAGCAGCCGCGCGATGCGCTGCACCGCCCCCGCCACCGTCAGTTCGGCGCCCGGGTCCACCGCCAGCCACGGCACCAGCACGAAGGCCCGAAGGTGCGCAAGCGGGTGCGGCAGCGTCAGGCCGTCGTCGCGGGAGAACACTTCGGTGTCGCCGTCATAACAGGTGACCAGGTCGACGTCCAGCGTGCGCGGACCCCATCGCTGGCCGCGCACCCGCTCGGCCGCCCGCTCCATCTCATGGGCGCGCCGCAGCCAGCCCTGCCCGTCCAGCGCCGGGTCGTCGGCGACGAGCACGGCGTTGAGGAACGGCCCCTGGTCCACCCCGCCCCACGCGTCGGTCTCGTAGACCGGCGAGACGGCGCGCACCGAGTCCCGCAAGTCGTCGACGACGGACTGCAGCCGCGCGAACCGGTCGCCGAGGTTTGATCCGATCGACAGCACCACCCTGGTCATCGGCCACCGCCCCGCCGCGATCGTCGGGCCACCACGGCGACGTCGGCGAAGCCCAGCGGGATCGGCGCCGACGGCTTGTGCACCACCACTTCGACGGCGTGCACGCGTTCCTCGGTCATGACGTCCTCGGCGATTTCGCCCGCCACGGTTTCGATGAGATTCCTGGGCGGACCGCCGACGATGTCGGCAGCGCGCTGGGCGAGCGTGCCGTAGTCGAAGGTGTCGGCCAGGTCGTCGCTGGCGGCGGCGTCGTCCAGGTCGATCCACACCGTGATGTCCACGACGAAGTCCTGGCCGTCGCGACGCTCGTGTTGGAACACACCGTGGTTGCCGCGAACGGTCAAGCCGCGCAACTCGATTCGATCAGCCACCGCCGCCCTGCCCTCCGGAGCTGATTCCCGGGTCGCTTCGCTCCTGCCCTCCGGAGGTCCAGGCTTCGACTACCTTCAGCGCGTCGACGCTGCCGCGCACATCGTGCACCCGCACGCCCCACGCGCCGTGCTGGGCCGCCAGCGCCGAGATCACGGCGGTCGCGGTCTCGCGGCCGCCCGGTGGTCGCGGCTCGCCGTCGGCGCCGGCCAGCAGCGTGCCGAGGAAGCGCTTGCGCGAGGCACCGACCAGCACGGGTATTCCGGTGGCCACCAGTTCGGGCAGGGCGTGCAGCAGCGCCCAGTTGTGCTGTCCGGACTTGGCGAACCCCAGACCAGGGTCGATGATCAATTTCGACGGGTCGATGCCGGCGGCCTCCGCGGCCGCCACGCTGGCCAGCAGTTCGGAACGCACCTCGGCCACGACGTCGCGGTACTGCGGAACCGCGTGCGGGCGTGTCGCGCCCACCGACCGCCAGTGCATCAGCACCCACGGCACCTGGGCCTCCGCGACGAGGCCGGCCATCTGCGGGTCGGCCTGCCCGCCCGAGACGTCGTTGACGATCTGGGCGCCGTTCTCCAGCGCGGCGCGCGCCACACCGGCGTGCATCGTATCGATGCTCACCGTGATTCCTTGAGCGGCAAGCTCTTTGACCACCGGCACCACCCGTGAGGTTTCCACCCGGGGGTCGATTCGGACGGCGCCGGGGCGGGTCGACTCGCCGCCGATGTCCACGATCGCCGCACCTTCGGCCGCGAGCGCCGACCCGTGCTCGACAGCGCGATCCCGGTCGAGGAACAGGCCGCCGTCGGAGAAGGAGTCGTCAGTGACGTTTACGACCCCCATGACCTGCACGCGTGTCGGGTTCACCTGCGCAAGATGAGTTCCAGCGCCTCGGCCCGCGATGCATTGTCGGACTTGAACTGGCCACGCACCGCCGAGGTCGTGGTGACCGCGCCGGGCTTACGGACGCCGCGCATCGCCATGTACAGGTGCTCGGCCTCTATGACGACGATCACGCCGCGCGGGCTGAGCTTGCGCATCACCGCGTCGGCGATCTGGCCGGTGAGCCGCTCCTGGACCTGGGGGCGCTTGGCGTAGAGGTCGACGACCCGGGCGATCTTCGACAGCCCGGTGACCCGGCCGTCCTCGCCGGGGATGTAGCCGACGTGGGCCTGGCCGTGGAAGGACACCAGGTGGTGCTCGCAGGTCGAGTACAGCGGGATCTGCTTTACCAGCACCAGCTCGTCGTGCTGCTCGTCGAACGTGGTGTTGAGCACGTCGTCCGGATTGGTGTAGAGCCCGGCGAACATCTCCCGGTAGGCGCGGGCGACGCGGGCCGGCGTGTCCGCCAGGCCCTGCCGCTCGGGGTTCTCGCCGATCGCGTACAACAGTTCCTTGACCGCCGCCTCAGCGCGCGCCTGGTCGAACACCGCTACCGAGCTGTTGTGCCGCATCTCCGTCTCCGGCTGCGCCATTGAAGCCTCCGTTCGTTGTCAGTCGTGGGTCGGCGGTTTGGGCCGGCCGGTATCTTCCCCCGAGTTCTCAGGGGGCGTGCCGGCCGGGTTGGGCGGTCCGGACGGTGGATACGACTGATACGGCGGATAGGGCTGTTGCCAGCCCGACGGATGAGGCGGTGGTGGTGGATACCAGTACCCCGGCGGGTACTGGCCCGGCGGTGGCGGAGGGGGCCAGCCGGGGGCGTGCCAGCCGGCGGGAGCACCGTAGTCGGGCTGTGTCGGGCCGTTCTGCGGAGCCGCTGCGTGGGAGCCGTTGGCGCCGGAGCCGTTTGCGCCGCTGGGCCGGCCGTCGGTCGCCTGGGCAGCCTTGCTCGCCTGGGCGATGGCCGTTTTGAAGGCCG
>JAOPWF010000123.1 GCA_025965815.1 Mycobacterium sp. | reverse complement strand
CCCGCAAACCCGGTTCAACGCCCCGGCCACCCTGCACCGCAGGCATGTGCGGGTGCTGCTCGAGGCCGCGGGCACCACCGGGGATCTCGATGCGCAGACCGATGCGCTGCTCGCCCTGCTCGACGCCGACTACGTTCACCACCAACTCAACGACCTCGGGCGGTCGCTCGACGCGCTGGGCGACGGGTGGGAAAGCACGGCCCGCAAGCTGTGCGGCCGGTGACCGGTTCGGCCTCCCCTTCCTGGGTGCTGCACGTCGACCTGGATCAGTTCCTGGCCTCCGTCGAGTTGCGCCGGCATCCCGAATTGGCGGGTCTCCCGGTCATCGTCGGCGGAAGCGGCGATCCGACCGAGCCGCGCAAGGTGGTCACCTGCGCCTCGTATGAGGCCCGCGAGTTCGGCGTACACGCCGGCATGCCGCTGCGTACGGCCGCCCGGCGGTGCCCGGACGCCACCTTCCTGCCGTCGGATCCGGCCGCCTACGACGAGGCCTCCGATCACGTGATGGGACTGCTTCGGGACCTGGGATACCCGGTGGAGGTCTGGGGCTGGGACGAGGCCTACGTCGGGGCGGACGTCGGGGACCCGTTCGCACTGGCCGAACGGATCCGCACCGTGATCGCCGCGGAGACGGGGCTGTCCGCTTCGGTGGGCATCAGCGATAACAAGCAACGGGCCAAGGTGGCGACCGGTCTGGCCAAGCCCGCCGGCATCTACCAGCTCACCGATGCGAACTGGATGGCCGTGATGGGTGACAGGCCGGTCGACGCATTGTGGGGTGTTGGGCCTAAGACGTCGAAAAATCTTGCCGGACTCGGTATTACGACGGTCGCCGATCTCGCCGCCACCGATGCCACCGTGCTGTCATCGACGTTCGGTCCGCGGACCGGGCTGTGGATACTGCTACTGGCCAAGGGTGGCGGAGACGCGACGGTCAGCGCCGAGCCGTGGATTCCGCGTTCGCGCAGTCATGTGGTGACCTTCCCCAAGGACCTCACCGACCGCGGTGAAATGGATTCCGCGGTAACCGAATTGGCGCAGCGGGCGCTCATCGAGGTGGTAGCTCAGTCCCGGGTGGTGACCCGGGTGGCGGTCACGGTACGGACCGCGACGTTCTTCACCAGGACCAAGATCCGCAAGCTGGACAGCCCGAGCACCGACGCCGACACCATCACCGCGGCGGCGCTCCGCGTACTGGATCTGTTCGAGCTGGACCGCCCGGTTCGCCTACTGGGGGTGCGCCTGGAACTGGCCGCACCGGACGGTGGCTGGTGATCAGCGCGTCGGCGCCGACGGTCGCAGCACCCGGTTGAAGATGACGTTGACGCGCCGCATCGCCACGCTGTAGGGCCACCACATCATTCGCTTGAACAGGTAGAGCGCACGGATGTCGTTGGAGGTGTAGATGAGGAACCGGTTTCTGCGCACGCCGGCCAGGATTTTGCCTGCGACGCGCTCGGGTGACACCGCGTGTCCACTGAAGCGGTCGACCCAGCGACGCACCGTCGGATCCTCGCGGTCGACGCCGGCGATCTCCACCTACTGCACCAGCGGCGTCTTCACCGCACCAGGCACCACGACCGATACCCCGATGCGGTGGCGCGCCAGGTCGAAACGCAGCACCTCGGACAACCCGCGCAGGCCGAATTTGCTTGCGCTGTAAGCCCCGTGCCAGGGCAGGGCCACCAAGCCCGCGGCGGACGACACGTTGACCAGCTGGCCCCCGCGGCGGGCTGCGATCATCGGCGGAACGAAGGTCTCGATGACATGGATCGGCCCCATCAGGTTGATCGAGATCATCGAGTTCCACTGGGCGTGGCTGAGCCGGTCGACGGTCCCCCACGCCGACACCCCGGCGATGTTCATTACCACGTCCATGCTCGGGTGGTGGGCATGGATGTCGGCCGCGAACCGTGCGACCTCCTCGTAGTCGGAAATATCGAGCGCCCGGTGAGCGGGCACACTGGCGCCGAGCGCACGGGCATCGGCGACCGTCTGCTCCAGGCCCTCGGCGTTGCGATCCGTCAGATACAACTCGGCGCCCTCGGCGGCCAGCCGTAACGCGGTGGCGCGCCCGATTCCGCTGGCCGCGCCGGTCAGCAGGCAGCGCTTTCCGGCGAACGGTCGAGTGGATTCCATGCCGGGGAACGATACCGGCGGTATCGGAGTGCGAGGACGCTAGGTCACTTCCGGTCCCACGGCGGAGTCTCGCCCATCTTGGCGTAGTACTTCGCCAGATGGTCCTTGACCCGGTCGATGTCTTCCTTGGGTATTTTCACTCCGCCGCGTGCGCCGTCGATGACGGCCGCCGCGGCGATGATCGCGCGGGGAACGGCCATCAGCTTGCCGTCGATAACGTCGGCGATAGGCAGCTTGTAGGCACCGAACTCGTCCGCGTTGCTCTCGTCGTACCAGAGGAACGCCTGCCGATACTTCTCGTTCGGTTTGTCCTCCGCGCCCGCCCATTTACGGACACGCTTCTCGGCTTCGTCGCTGTCCCAGTGGCGGTCCTGGTCGGCGAGCGGCAGATCCTGAAACGGGTAACGGCCATGACGTCCTCCTCGGTGCTGATGACCAGCAGCTCACCCAGACGTGCCCGCCGCCGCCCACCGTCAAACGTCAGTCGAGGGACCACCCCACAGGGCGGCAAGCCACAGCTCCTCAAGCACGGCGACCGCGCGCCCGGGATCCTCGCCGCGGCCGACGAATGCGCTGTCGTGCGTCAGCGTCATCGCGGTGGCCGCCGTCAGCATCCGCACCAGTGCAGGCAGGTCCTCGGAGATCGGTCGAACTCCGGTGCGGCGTTCCTGCTCCACGATCCCGACGATCTTCGCGATCACGGTGTCCTCGAAATCGTTCATCATGTCGCGGATCTGGCCGTCGGTGTTCTGCGCGACG
>JAOPWF010000098.1 GCA_025965815.1 Mycobacterium sp. | reverse complement strand
GCCGACCGCGATCCTGATCCCATTGCTGGTGTTACTGCTGCTGTTCTGCGGTCAAAGTATGGGGGCACGACTGAACTCGGCCGGCTCCCGATTCCCGCAACTTTGGGGGTTGGATCCGATACTCAGGTACGGGTTTAACCTGGGACTATGGCGATACCCCCGACGATTGGGTTCCGGCCTCGTGCACATTGCCCACCGTGGAGCAGCCGCTGCGGGTGGCTGAGTTCGACGAGCTTTTCCACACCGCTGTGCAACGGTCGGCCCGGCCACGCCAGACGGGCCTCGAGGTGGTGATTACACCCGAGAGTGAATTAAGGGCGCGTGATCTGGCCGAACGGGAGACCGGCTGCTGTTCGTTCTTCCGCTTCGAATTTCACCACGCTGACGACGGTGTGCTGATGCGTATCGACGTTCCCGAAACCCACGTCGACGTCCTTGATGCACTGGAAGCCCGAGTGTCGACGATCGTCGGCGTCAAGACGGGTGATGAGCATGTCTGAGAGCGGATTACGCAGCGGCCAGGTCGCTGATGCGGCCGGGGTTAATGTGCAGACTGCGCTACTACGAGCGCCGTGGCCTGCTGCACGAGAGCGAACCCTCGGTGGGCACCGCCGGTATCTGCCGGAAGCCGTCACCGTGCTGCGGGTGATCAAAGCGGCGCAGCGGCTGGGCTTCAGCCTGGATGAGGTCGCAGACCTGTTGGAAGTCAGCGCACTTCGCTCAGGCCGCCGCGCTGACGCTGGGCTGCAGGCGCGGGCCCGGGTGAAGCTTGCCGAAGTAGACGCCAAACTCGCGCGACAATCCCCGCCGGAGACCCCGATGCCTAAGATCCTGGGCCGCGGTGCGTCCAGAAAGCTGGATCAGGCTAGCGGGTGGGAGTCCCGTCTCGGTAGGTACCGGAACCCTCATTTGCCTGATCGGCGTCGCCGTCATCATGTACACACCACGAGGCGCGTGACGCCATCAGCCGGGCAACCAGTTCCGCCGACGCGCCCGGCTCAGCGTTGAGCGCGTGGCGGTTCGTGACCGTGTTCGGCACGGTCAGTCTGCTGGCCGACTTCGTCTACGAGGGCGCCCGCTCCATCACCGGGCCGCTGTTGGCGTCGCTGGGGGCGACCGGGCTGGTCGTCGGCGTCGTCACCGGCATCGGCGAGGCCGCCGGGCTCGGTTTGCGGCTCGTATCAGGTCCGCTGACCGACCGGACCCGACGGTTCTGGGCGTGGACGATCGCGGGCTACACCTTGACGATCGTGACCGTCCCGGTTCTGGGGATCGTCGCCAGCCTGTGGGTCGCGTGCGCGTTAGTGATCGCCGAACGTATCGGGAAAGCGGTACGAAGCCCCGCCAAGGACACCCTGCTTTCGCACGCCGCCGCCGTCACCGGCCGGGGGCGCGGGTTTGCGGTACATGAGGCGCTGGATCAGATCGGCGCCGTCATCGGGCCGTTGACCGTCGCCGGGGTGCTCGCCGCCACCGGCAACGACTACGGCCCTGCGCTGGGTGTGCTCGCCCTGCCCGGTGTCCTCGCGCTCGCACTACTGGTGTGGCTACGGCTGCGGGTTCCTGATCCGGCCGCCTACGAGTCCCACACTGCCGAGCGCCCGGCCCCGACCGACGCCGTCGCTGACACACTGCGGCAACGGCCATCCGCACCGTTGCCTCGCACGTTCTGGTTGTACTGCGGGTTTACCGCGACCACGATGCTAGGGTTCGCCACCTTCGGGGTGCTGTCGTTCCATATGGTCACTCGCGGCATCCTGGCCCCCGCGGCCGTTCCGTTGGTATACGCCGCGGCGATGGGCGCCGACGCTGCCGCGGCATTGGTGTCGGGTTGGGCCTACGACCGTGTCGGGGCGAAAACTCTCGCCGCGCTTCCAATCCTGTCCGCGGTGGTGCCTCTTGTGGCGTTCAGCAACCAGGTCTGGCTGGTAGTGGCCGGTGCGCTGCTGTGGGGCGCTGCGGTCGGCATTCAGGAATCCACCCTGCGCGCCGTCGTCGCCGACCTGGTCGCCCCGCCGCGGCGCGCCACCGCCTACGGCGTGTTCGCCGCCGGGCTTGGCCTCGCCACCGCCGCCGGCGGTGCCCTCACCGGATGGCTCTACGACACGTCCATTCCGGCGCTCGTCATCGCTGTCGCCGGTATTCAAATCGCCGCCGTTGGCCTGGCCGCCGCCACCACATTCCGCCGACGCACACGACACAACCGCGCGGACCGCAGCGCCCACACCGGTTGACGCCTTCCGACGTCGGAGTCTGACCTCGGGAGGCGACCACACGTCGTCTCGGAGTTCGAAGGCTTCGGGTCCGTAGATAACCCGCTACTACGGGCGGCAGTCAATCCGGAGTAACCAGCGCGCATTTTTGCTCACCGTGAGCCGAACGACGGCTCGGAATGCATCCGGCTCAGATGCGTTGGAAAGTGAATCGTGAACCGAACGCACTCAGGCAGGTGATCCGATGTCCGTGCCAAGGCTGGACCCAGAAGTCGACGCGCTGCGGTTTGTCGCGGTCGCCCAGGCCGACCCGCTTGCGCAGCCGCTGCTGACAGAGTTGGCCGCCGAGTACGCCCATCGCTACGGCGGCGCACCGCAGGCGCATTTGGAGGCGCTGCGTGACTACCCCGCCGCGGAGTTCAGCCCGCCGGGCGGTGGCCTGTTGATAGGTCTGCTGGACGGGCATCCCGTCACCGGCGGCGCGTTTCGCCGGGGCGACGCGCAGACCGCCGAACTCAAGCGCATCTGGACCGACAGCGGGCATCGCCGCCGCGGGCACGCCAAGGTGATGCTGGCCGCGTTGGAGGCGGAAATCGCCGCCCGGGGATTCCGGCGGATCTACCTGATGACGGGTGATCGACAACCCGAGGCCGAGGCGCTCTACCTGTCGACCGGCTACACCCGGCTGAATGGTCCGCTGCCCGCGGAGGGCCCGGTGTACCCGGTGGCGTTCGAGAAGGTGCTGCGGTGAGCGAGAACCTGCACCTGGCCGTCGCCCTCGACGGCTACGGCTGGCACCCAGAGGCGTGGCGGCACACCGTGGCCTGCGAGCCCGGCACCGAGCCGGTGACCAGCGGCCGGTACTGGGCCGGCCTGGCGGCGACCGCCGAACGCGGCCTGCTCGACTTCCTCACCATCGACGACACCCTGATGGCCCAACCCGGGCGGCGTGAGCAGATCGATCCGCGCCGCCTGGCCGGCCGCGCCGACGCCGTACTCGTGGCCGCCCGCGTCGCACCCGCCACCGAGCACATCGGCTTGATACCGGTGGCGACGGTGACCCACACCGAGCCGTTCCACATTTCCAAGGCCATCGCCACACTCGACTACGTCTCACACGGGCGGGCCGGCTGGCAGGCGCGAGTCAGCTCGACCGCCCACGAGGCCGCCCTGTTCGGCCGGCGAGACCACCTGGATCCCGGCGAGCTGTTCGACGAGGCCGCCGACGCCGTCGAGGTCGTCCGGCGGCTGTGGGACAGCTGGGAGGACGACGCGGTCATCCGCGACGTGGCCAGCGGACGCTACGTCGACCGGGACAAGCTGCACTACATCGACTTCGCCGGGAAGTACTTCTCCGTCAAGGGCCCGTCCACCACGCCCCGCCCCCCACAGGGGCAACCCGTCGTCACGGCACTGGCCCACGCCCCGCGGATCTACGAGTTCGCCGCCGCCGCAGCCGACGTCGCGTTCGTCACGCCCAAGGACGATGGCTCGGTGCGGACGATCCTGCGTGAGGTCAACGACGCGGGCGGGGAGCGGCTCAAGGTCTTCGCCGACATCGTGGTGTCCTCGAACGGTGACAGCGAATTCGGTTCCGACGCCCTCGTCTTCGCCGGTGGCGCAAATGAATTGGTCGACCAACTGTTGCGCTGGCAGGACCTCGGCATCGACGGCGCCCGACTGCGGCCTGCGGTCAATGCCACCGACCTGCCGGTCATCGTGGACAAGGTCGTTCCACTGCTGCAGGATGCCGGGCGGTTCCGCACGAGCTACCGAGATAACGAAACGCTGCGCGAACGACTCGCGCTACCCGTCGCCGCGAACCGCTACACACCGGTGGCACGGTCATGAGCACAGTGCCGCTGTCCATCCTGGACCTCGCGCCGATCAGCGCGGGGTGCGACGCCGCGACCGCGCTACGCAACACCGTCGACCTGGCTCAGCACGCCGAGGGTTGGGATTACCGCCGATTCTGGATCGCCGAGCACCACTTCGTCGCGGTGGCCAGCTCCTCACCGGCGGTGCTGATCGGCCAGATCGCCGCGGCCACCAACCGGATTCACGTCGGCGCGGCGGCCGTGCAGCTGGGACAGACCACCGCCGTCGCGGTGGTCGAGAGCTTCGGCATGCTCGACGCCTTCTATCCCGGGCGCATCGACCTGGGTGTCGGCCGCTCGGGGCAACGGCGGGCGGAAGCCCAGAAGCCCCGCACCGACAAGCCCAGCCGTCCGCCGCGGGAGTGGCGTGAGGTGGACGGTCTCGTCGTCCCGCCGCCTTTCGATCCCAGCGCGCTGATGCGCAGCGAGCGGATGCGCGCGCAGTCGTCGGTGCTGCTGGGGGTACCCCCCGCTCGCGGGGGCCAGCCGGAGGCGCTGACGCCGGACTTCGACGAGCAGGTCGGCGACATCGTGGCCATGCTGGACGGCACATTCCGGATCGGCGACATCGACATCCACGCCGTCCCCGGTGAGAGGTCGGGGCTGACGCCGTGGGTGTTCGGCAGCAGCAAGGGACAGAGCGCACAGGTGGCCGGCGCCCGCGGGCTCCCCTTCGTCGCGAGCTATCACATCACCCCGGGCACCGCGCTGGACGCGGTCGAGGCTTACCGCAATGCCTTCGTCCCGTCGGCCGCGCTGTCGCGGCCCTACGTGGTGGCCTCCGCCGACGTCGTCGTCGCCGACGACACCGCCACCGCACGACATCTGGCCTCCAGTTACGGCCACTGGGTGTACTCGGTGCGCGCCCGCGGCGGTGCCATGCCCTACCCGGATCCCGACGAGTGCGTCCCGCTGTCCGACGAGCAGCGGGCCGCCGTCGACGACCGGCTGGCAACACAATTCGTCGGCGACCCCGATGAGGTCGCCGATCGGCTGGCGACCCTGCAGCGGGTGACGGACGCCGACGAGCTGGTGATCACGTCGGTCACCTACCGGCACGAGGATCGCCTGCGCTCACACGAGCTCATCGCCAAGCGATGGGGTGCCGGCCAGTGAACGTACGAGAAGGCAAGCAGCGCAAGCCGATCCATCTGGCCGCGCACTTCCCCGGTGTCAACAACACCACAGTGTGGTCCGATCCCACGTCGGGCAGCCAGATCGACTTCGATTCGTTCGTGCACCTGGCCCGCACCGCCGAACGGGGCCTGTTCGACTTCTTCTTCCTGGCTGAGGGCCTGCGGCTGCGTGAACACCGCGGCCGCATTCACGACCTGGACGTGGTCGGCCGCCCGGACACCTTCACCGTTCTCGCGGCCTTGGCCGGGGTTACCGACAAGATCGGGCTCACCGGCACCATCAACACCACCTTCAACGAGCCATTCGAAGTGGCAAGGCAATTCGCCAGTCTCGACCACCTGTCGGACGGCCGCGCCGGCTGGAACATGGTGACATCGTCGGACGCCTTCACCGGCGAGAACTTCCGCCGCGGTGGCTTCCTCGACCACGCGGACCGTTACCGTCGCGCCGAGGAGTTCATCACCGTAGCCCGGGAATTCTGGGACAGCTGGGCGCCGGACGCGGTGCTGGCCGACCGGGACGCGGGAATCTACCTGGACCCCAGCCAAATTCATACTGTCGATCACGGTGGCCCACAGTTCGCTGTGCGTGGGGTGGCAACGCTGCCGGCCGGCCCCCAGGGCCACCCGATTCTGCTGCAGGCGGGGGACTCCGCCGACGGTCGGGCGTTCGGCGCCAAGCATGCCGACGCGTTGTTCACCGTGCACTCCGCGCTCGAGGACGGTCAACGCTACTACGCCGACGTCAAGGAACGGGCGGCGTTGTATGGGCGAAACCCCAAGGAGCTCAAGGTCTTTCCCGCGGCCACATTCGTCCTCGGCGATACTCCGGCCGAAGCCGTCGACAAGGCGCGCCACATCCGCTATCAGCAGGTCAGCGGTCCCACGGCCATCGCCATGCTCGAACAGGTCTGGGGCCGCGACCTTTCGGCCTACGATCCGGACGGGCCGCTGCCAGATGTGGAACCGACCGACGATCCCAGCATCACCCAGGGCCGGGTTCGCCACGGTGATCCCACGTCGGTCGCGCGCAGTTACCGTGAGCGGGCCGAAGCCGAACACCTCAGCATCCGTCAGCTGATCATCACGGTCACCAGCCGCCAGCAGTTCGTCGGCACCGCGGTCCAGGTGGCCGACGAGATCGACCTGCACGTGCAGGCCGACGCCTGCGACGGCTTCATCCTGGTGCCGCACCTCACCCCGCACGGGCTCGACGAGTTCATCGACCGGGTGGTGCCGCTGCTTCAGGAACGGGGCGGCTTCCGCACCGAATACACCGGGAACACCTTGCGGGATCATCTCGGGTTATAGGCTCGGCTGACGGAACACCGTCAGGGGTGGTTGTGGTTGTGCCGATCTCTCAGGCCGCCGCGGGTTGGCTGATATTCCTCGCCGCGATGCTGTTTTTTCTCAGCGGATTCGCGGTGCGCTCGTTCGTCGGGCGCAGGCGCCGGACCAAAACGATGCGGCGCATCGTGCATCTGTACCGCAGCACCCCGTTGGCGCGGTTCCTCTTCG
This sequence comes from Mycobacterium sp., assembly GCA_025965815.1. Taxonomy (GTDB): domain Bacteria; phylum Actinomycetota; class Actinomycetes; order Mycobacteriales; family Mycobacteriaceae; genus Mycobacterium. The sequence goes on along the minus strand of JAOPWF010000098.1, from coordinate 1,834 downwards.
GTCCGGTCCAGGACGACGTGCCGACCGATGAGGAACTCGACAACGTCATCCTGCTGCCGGCCATCGTGGTGGCGTGCGGGCTGAGCCTGGTGGCCATCTTCGTGCTCGGATCGGACGCGATCGGAACACGGTTCGCCATTTTCAGGCGCTAAGCAGCCGTCCGGTACACCATCCGGGTGCTGCCGTCACTCAAGGAGTGCGTATCGGCGAGCTCGAAGCGGCGTTCGCCGGACACCCCGCCGAACAGCGACGTACCGCCGCCGAGGATCACCGGATGCACGGTGAGCCGCAGTTCGTCGATCAGGCCCGCGTCCAGCAGGCCGCTCACCGTGCGCGCCCCGCCGACCACATAGATGTCCGCGCCGGGCTCGTCACGCAGCGCCGCGACGGCGCCGAGGTCGGCCGCCGGTCGGGCGACCGGCCAGTCGAACTCCGTCAGCGTTCGGGTGAGGACGTAATGCGGTGTACGGTTGGCGAATTCGGCGTACCGGATCTCTTCGGGGGTGGGCGCCGTGCCGGTCGCCGCCAGCGTGCCGTTCGGGTCGGCGACGATCGTGCGCCAGTAGTCAGCGTATTCGGGATACATCACCCGGCCCAGCACGCAGGCGTCCACGCGGTCGAACAGGTCGAAGTCGAAGGCGTCTGGACTGTTGCCGATCCAGTCCGTTGCGCCGTTGGGATCTTCCCGCTCGACCATTCCGTCCAGGGTGACATGCATCGTCGTGATGATTCTTCTCATGCCCGTACCGACCCGTGCGCGGCCGGGAACTCATCGCACGTGGCTAGGCGGGGTGGCCTGTTCCACGGCGTCCCGAATCAGGCCGCGCCACAGTGGACCGTGGCCGGGCAGCAGCACGTCGGTCTCGAGCATCGCCAGCGCGGCGAGGCTGCGTTCGGCATCGGCCTGGTTGTGGTTGAACACGTCCGGTAGCAGTTGCGGTCCGGAGCGCGGCGACACCGGGTGGCCCGTGATCAGTGCGTCGCCGCTGATCAGCACGCCGTCCACGATGTAGGAACAGTGCCCTCCAGTGTGACCAGGCGTCGGGATCGACATCGGATGGCCGGGCAGCTGCGCGGCGACTTCCTCGGTCATGGCTTGGGTCGACGGGATACCGTCGCGCACGAGGCCACCCTTGCGGGTGATTTTCGCCGTCCAGGTCAGCCACCGCGGCTGCCAGATGTGCTTGGCGAGGTCCACCGCGGATACCTGCTCGAGGTACTCGCGCTTGGAATGGCCGACCTCGTCGGCGTGGCAGTAGACCGGGGTGCCCTGCTCGGCGGCGAACCAGATCGCCGACCCGAAGTGGTCAATGTGGGCGTGGGTCAACACGATCGCCCGCACGTCGTCGATGGCGAAGCCCAGCTGGCGCAGCGAGGTGAGCACATCGTCGCGGCAGCCTGGAAATCCGGTGTCAACGAGCATCACGCCGGTCTCGTCGGTGACCAGTGTCCAGTTCACCAGGTCGGTTTGCGCGAAATGGACGCTATCGGTGACGGCTGTCAGCACCGGTGCCATGCCCGCGAGTCTAAGGGGGCGGAGGGGCCGCTCCGGAGCGTGGTGAGGAGAGTAGAAATGAGTGGTGGCTGAACTGAAATTGGGATACAAGGCATCGGCCGAACAATTCGGACCCCGAGAACTCGTGGAACTCGGCGTTGCCGCCGAAGCGCACGGCATGGACAGCGCCGTCGTAAGCGATCACTTCCAGCCGTGGCGGCACGAAGGCGGCCACGCGCCCTTTTCACTGGCCTGGATGACCGCGGTGGGCGAGCGCACCAAGCGGCTGATCCTCGGCACCTCGGTGCTGACGCCGACGTTCCGGTACAACCCCGCCGT
>JAOPWF010000089.1 GCA_025965815.1 Mycobacterium sp. | reverse complement strand
ATCGTCGCCCTTGGCGGATTCGCAGTGCGATCCTCTGGCGTGATGTTTCCGGTCGAGCCGATCGAGAAGTACACCGCGCCATCGGCCCCGACGGCAACGCTCTTGAGCGCGTGCGCGTAGGCGCCCTGCAGTTCCGGGCTCTCGGCGTCGGGCAGCCCCGGAGCGACGGTCCGCCCTCCGGAGGTCTTGCCGTCGGTATAGATATAGGCGTCGACCTGGTTGCTCCCAGCGACGTAGAGGGTTGACCCGATGAATGCCAGGCCGTGCGGCTGACTGAGCCCGAAGAGCAGAATCGAGGAGCCCGGCTCGCCGCCGTCCGGCCGCGGTGCCAGGCGAACCACTTCGCCGCTCGCCGGCACGGAAACCAGCAGGGCCCCGTCCGGAGTCCAGGCCGCCAGCCTCGCCTTGGGAATCCGATCCCATACCGACATCGTCCAGCCCGGCGGGATGAGCACCTGACGTGGAGTGTCCAGCGGCGCCTGCCCGAGGCCATCGGGGACTTGGAGGGTGACCAACGTCAGCCCCGCGGGTTGCGCGGGCGGGGCCGGCGAGCCGGCGGTCGGAGAAGGCGCGGGAGCGGACGAGCACGCGGCGACCAGGGCGGCCCCGGCGATCGCGAGGCCGACCCGGCCGCGGCCCACGCTATGCGGCTGCCAGGCCGGCATGCATTTCCCACACCAGGATCTCGGACGGCTCGGTCGCCGTGACCCGCTGTCCGCCGGATGCGGTGAACCGGACGGCGTCGCCCTCGTGCAGCGGTCCCGCTCCCTCGAGCGTGACCTCGCCGCGCGGTACGAACAGGTGCAGGTAGGGCGCCTGCGGCAGCTCGACGCGCTCACCGGGCCGCAGCCGCGCCCCGCGCAACGCCGCGTACCGGTTGCGGATCGTGATCGCGGCCTCGTCGCGGTGCTCCGGCATACCCGACGCGATGGTGACCAACCCGCCGCGCAGCAGCTCGTCGTCGATCTCCAGCTGCTGGTACCCGGGAGTGATTCCCGATTCGTCGGGCACCACCCACATCTGCACAAAATGCACCGGCTCCTGGTGGGTTTGCTCGCCGGTCAGCGTCCACGAGTCGTTCTTCTCGGAGTGCAGAATGCCGCGGCCCGCCGACATCCGCTGAGCCAGTCCCGGATAGATGACCCCGGAGTGGCCGGCGGAGTCCTGGTGCACCAGCGACCCACGCAGCACCCACGTCACGATCTCCATGTCGCGGTGCGGATGGGTTTCAAAACCGGTGCCGGGGTTGACGACGTCGTCGTTGTTCACCAGCAGCAGGCCGTGGTGGGTGTTGTCAGGGTCGTAATGCCCACCGAACGAGAAAGAGTGCTTGGAGTCCAACCACGAGATCCTGGTGGCGGCCCGATCCGTGGCACGCCTGATGTCCACGGTTGCGGTGCTGATCATTTCATCACCCCTGTGAGGTTGTTGTCAGCGTAGGTGGCTGGCTCTGCACCCGACAACATGAATGACACGTCATGTATTCCGGTTACGCTGTATATATGGCGCAGCAGTGGTTGTCGGACGAACAGCAGCATGTCTGGCGCGGCTACCTGGCGATGGTTACCCAGTTGCAGGCGGCGATGAACCGCCAGTTGCAGCAGGATTGCGGGTTGTCCCTGGCCGACTATGACGTGCTGGTCGAACTGTCCGAGCGCGGAGCGGTGCGGATCTTCGAACTCGCCGACGTCCTGGGGTGGGAGCAGAGCCGGTTGTCACACCAGCTGCGCCGGATGCGGGACCGGGACCTGGTGGCGCGGCACGGTAGCGAAGCCGACCGGCGTGGCGCCACGGTGCAACTCACCGATAGCGGCAGAGCCGCGCTATCCGCGGCCGCGCCGGGTCATGCCGAGCTGGTCCGGTCGGTCGTGTTCGACGGCATGAGGCCGGCGCAGATGCGCGCACTGGGCTCGCTCACCGACACGGTCCTGGGGCGGCTGGCGTCTACCAGTCCGCCTCGGTGAACTTGATGACACCGCGGATGTTCTTGCCGTCGAGCATGTCCTGGTAGCCGTCGTTGATGTCTTCCAACGGGTAAGTATTCGTCACCATCTCGTCGATCTTCAGCAGCCCGGACTTGTACAGGCCCACCTGTTTCGGCGTCTCGACATGAGAGTTCCCGCCACCGAAGATGTTGCCCTTCAACGTCTTCTGCAACATGGTGAACAGAAACAGGTTGAGCTTGACGTCGACGTCGGTCATCGCGCCCATACCCGTGACCACGCAGGTACCGGTCTTAGCGGTCAGGATCATCGCCTCTTCGATCATCTCGCCGCGCATCTCACCGACCGTGATGATCGTCTTCTGCGCCATGATGCCCTCGGTCAGATCGATCATCGGCCCGATGGCGCTCGACATCGACTCGTAGACATGAGTGGCGCCGAACTTGACCGCCTGCTCACGCTTGAATTCGACGGGGTCGATGGCGATGACGTGCCGAGCCCCGGAGAGCACCGCACCCTGCAGCGCGCTCAGGCCGATCCCGCCGATGCCGACGATCGCCACCGTCTCACCGGGCTGAACCTGGGCGACGTTGGTGGCCGAGCCGAAGCCGGTGGGCAGCGCGCAACCCATGATTGCGGCGGACTCGAACGGAACGCTCGGGTCGATCTTCACCACGGAGTCCTTGTGCACCGTCATGTACGGCGCAAACGTACCGAGCAGGTTCATCGGCGAGACCTCCCGACCGCCGGCGTGCACCCGGGAGGTGCCGTCGGCGATCGCCTTACCGCCGAGCAGCACCGCGCCGCGATCACACAGCGACCGGAAGCCCTTCAGGCAGGGCGGACACTGCCCGCACGCCGGGATGAACGCGAGGATGACATGGTCGCCCTCGGCCAACCCGGTGACATTCCTGCCGACCTTGGTGATGACGCCTGCGCCCTCATGGCCGCCCAGCGCCGGCAGCCCGATGGGGGTCGCCCCCGTGGTCAGGTGGTAATCGGAATGGCACATGCCCGCGGCGTGTACCTGGATCTGCACCTCGTCCTCGACCGGATCGCCCAGGTCGATCTCATCGACCTCGAAACCCGAGTTCAGCTCCCACAGCAGTGCGCCCTTGGTTTCCATGCGCGCAGAGTCCTTCCGTGTCCGGGTGCGTGCGTCTGGAGGTGATCTTAACCACAGAAGAGGAACACGTTCCAGAATGGGGGCTAACGAGCGCCTCTAGCTGCGGAGACGCGCCGCTACGTGCTCTTGTGCGGAACGCCTGCGGTCAGGCCGCCGTCGACGACGAACTCCGAGCCGGTGGAGTAGGACGATTCGTCGGACGCGAGGTATAGCACCAGCGCCGATACCTCGCCGGGATCGGCTCCGCGGCCGAGCGGTATCTGCAGGAAGTCTTCCGGAATACCTGCCGTCATCGGGGTGCGGATCAGCCCGGGGTGGATCGAGTTCACCCGGATGTTGTGCACCGCCAACTCGAGAGCCGCCGACTTGGTCAAACCGCGCACCCCGAACTTCGACGCCGCATAACCGTGCACCCACGGACTCCCGCGCAGGCCCTCGACCGACGACACGTTGATGACCGACCCGCCGCCCGCGGTCTTCATCGGCGCGATGACGGCCTGCATGCCCAGGAACGGTCCGGTGAGGTTGATGTCCAGAATCTTCTGCCACTCGGCGAGCTCGAACTTCTCCAGCGAGTTGCCGTTGACGATGCCGGCGTTGTTGACGAGCACGTTGAGCTTTCCGAATTCCTCGACCGCCGCCGACACCGCCACTTGCCACATTTCGGGCGCAGTGACGTCCAGGTGCACGAAGCGGGCCGAATCGCCCAACTCGTCGGCCATCGCCTTGCCGTGATCGTCGAGGATGTCGCCGAGCACCACCTTGGCGCCTTCGGCGACCAGGGCCCGGGCGTGCGAGGCGCCCATGCCACGTGCTCCGCCGCTGATGAGCGCTACCTTGTCGTCCACTCGTCCCATGGCGGGTCAGGCTACCCCCGGCACCGGTCGATCCTGGCAGCTATGTGTTAAAGCCGTTCCGGGAGACCGAATTTCGCGAACAGCGAGGTGTCGAGGAACGCGACGACGTGGGAGACCCCATCCGGGCCGATGTCGAGCACGTGGAGTTGGAACGGCAGGTGGCCGCTGCCGTCCTCGGCGCGGAAATACATCGCGGCCGCCGGCTGTCCGTTGGCGGTGATCGGTATGAGACGCATATCACCGGGTGCCTCGGCCGGACATTGCACGCGCGCGAGTGTGCCGATCGCCTCGCCACCCCGGTACCAGCCGTCGAACGGCGGCATCTCCCAGATCGCGTCGGCGGTGAACAGCTCCACCAACTCGTCGATGTCGTAGGCCTCGAAGGCGGCGATGTAGCGGTCCAGCAGATCCCTGCTCTCCGCGGACTCTGGCGGCACCAACTCGTCATCCTCGCTGGGACCGACCGCGTCCAACTGCGCCCTGGCCCGCTGCAGCAGGCTGTTCACCGCCGCAGTCGAGGTGCCGATGGCCTCGCCCACCTCGGCGGCCTTCCACTGCAGCACGTCACGCAGCACCAGCACCGCGCGCTGGCGCGGCGGCAGATGCTGCAGAGCCGCGATGAAGGCGAGTCGCACGGATTCGCGGGACCCGACGATCACGGACGGGTCCGACGGGTCCTCGGTGGGCGAATCCGGCATCGGCTCCAGCCACGGCACCTCGGTGCGCTCCACCAGTTCCCCGGCCGGGTCCGAATCCGGCGCGCCGAGCCCGGACGGCAGCGGACGGCGCTGCCGACCCTCGAGTGCGGTCAGACAGGTGTTGGTGGCGATCCGGTACAGCCAGGTCCGCACCGAGGAGTTCCCTTTGAAGCCGCCGTACGCCTTCCATGCACGCAAGTACGTTTCCTGCACCAAATCCTCGGCATCGTGCAACGAGCCGGTCATCCGGTAGCAGTGCGCCTGCAGTTCACGCCGATACCGCTGAGCATCGGCCAGGAACGCATCTTCGGCGCTCCCATCGTCGAGACTTCGCGCGAGCACGCTCACGCCGTTGAGCTTACGCAAGCCCCCCGACAACTCGCACCAGCCAGTTTCGGGCGGCCGGTTAGTCTCCCCT
>JAOPWF010000001.1 GCA_025965815.1 Mycobacterium sp. | reverse complement strand
GTACTACACCGCACCGTTCAACAACTGGGATGCGACGGTCGCGAATGACGACGCCCGAGACGGCAGCGCGTGGTCGGCGGCCAATGCGCGCTACAACGATTTCTTCCGGGAGATCGTCAGACGGTTCTCCTACGAGGACGCGCTGCTACTGGACACCAGAGGCAACATCGTCTACTCCGCCTACAAGGGCGTCGACCTCGGCAGCAACATCCTCAACGGGCCGTACAAGGGCGGCGATCTGACGGATGCCTACGAGAAGGCCTTGGAGTCGAACGCTGTCGACTACGTCGGCGTGACGGATTTCGGCGACTACCAGCCTTCCGACGAACCCACCGCATGGCTGGTATCGCCGGTCGGACCCCAGGGTCGGGTGGAAGGCGTTCTCGCGCTGCAGTTCCCGGTCTCGAAGATCAACAAGCTGATGACCGTGGACAAACAATGGGAAGCCGCCGGCATGGGCCGCACCGGCGAGACATATCTCGCCGGCCCCGACGAGCTGATGCGCTCCGACTCGCGGCTGTACGTCCAGGATCCCCAGGCGTTCAAACGCGATGTCGTCGATGCCGGAACCCCGCCGGACGTCGCCGAGGATTCCATCCGGCAGAAGACCACCACGCTGGTCCAGCCGGTCACGACCGAAGGGACTCGGGCCGCACAGCGCGGACAGGCCGGAACGCTGGTCACGCTCGACTATCTCGGCCACGACACTCTGCAGGCCTATGCGCCGGTTGACCTGCCCGGCCTGCACTGGTCGATCATCGCGAAGATCGACACGTCGGAGGCGTTCGCACCGGTGACGGCGTTCACCCGCACCCTGGTGTTGTCGACGGTCGCGATCATCTTCGTCGTCTGCGTCGCGGCCCTGTTGCTGGCCCGACTGTTCGTGCGACCGATTCGCCGATTGGAAGCCGGCGCACAGCGGATCAGCTCAGGCGACTACGAGGTGTCCCTGCCGGTGCAGTCCCGCGACGAATTCGGCGACCTGACCGTCGCCTTCAACGACATGAGCAGAAACCTCAGCATCAAGGAGGAACTGCTCACGGAACAGCGCCGGGAGAACGACCGCCTGCTCTTGTCGCTGATGCCGGAGCCGGTCGTCCAGCGTTACCGCGAGGGCGAGGAGACCATCGCCCAGGACCACCAGAACGTCACGGTGATATTCGCCGACATCGTCGGTCTCGACGAACTGTCATCGGAGCTGAGCTCAGACGAGTCGCTGTCCATCGTGAACCGGCTGGTCCGCCAATTCGACGCTGCGGCGGAGAATCTGGGCATCGAACGGGTGCGGACCCTGCGCAACGGGTATCTCGCCAGCTGCGGACTGAGCGTGCCCCGGTTGGACAACGTCCGGCGGACCGTCGACTTCGCTATCGAGATGCAGCGCATCGTCGATCGTTTCAACGTCGAGACCGGTAACGACCTGCGGTTGCGGGCAGGGATCGACACGGGGACCGTCAGCAGCGGCCTCGTCGGTCGCTCCAGTCTGGCCTACGACATGTGGGGCGCCGCAGTCAACCTCGCCTATCAGGTGCAGAGTGGCTCGCCGCAACCGGGCGTGTACGTCACGTCGCAGGTCTACGACGCGATGCGCGACTCCCGCCACTTCACCGCGGCGGGTGAGGTCAACGTGGACGGCGAGCAGCAGCAGATCTGGCGACTGTCGGAGCGTCACCCGTGACCAGCGTGCTGGACGCGCCGTGGTTCTACTGGGCCATCGCGGTCGCGGTAGGACTGCCGATCGGATTGGTCGTCCTGACCGAACTGCACAACGCGCTCGCCCGTCGGGGCAACTTCCTCGCCAGGCCGGTGGGCCTCCTGCGCAACTACATTCTGCCGCTCGGGGCGCTGCTGATCCTCCTCGTCAAGGCGACCGAGGTGTCGGCCGAGGCGACGCCGGTGCGCATCGTCGCCACAGTGTTCGGCTTCGTGGTGCTGATCCTGCTGCTGTCCGGGCTGAACGCCACGCTCTTCCAGGGCGCCCCGGAAGGAACCTGGCGCAAGCGAATTCCGTCGATCTTCGTCGAGGTCGCGCGGTTCGCGGTGATCGCCGTGGGATTGGCGCTGATCTTCTCCTACATCTGGGGCGCGAACGTCGGCGGCCTGTTCACCGCGCTCGGGATCTCGTCGATCGTCCTCGGGCTAGCGCTGCAGAACTCCGTCGGTCAGATCATCTCAGGCCTCCTGGTGCTGTTCGAGCAGCCGTTTCAGCTCGGCGACTGGGTCGACACCCCGTCGGCGCGCGGCCGAGTGGTCGAGGTCAACTGGCGTGCCACGCACATCGACACCGGCAGCGGCCTGCAGATCATGCCCAACTCGGTGCTGGCCGCCGCCTCATTCACCAACCTCAGCCGACCCCCTGGCGCGCACAGGATCACCGTCGTCACCGTCTTTTCGCTGAGCGATCCACCCGATGACGTGTGTGGCGTGCTCACCCGGGTGGCGGGCACGCTGCCCCAGCTGCGGCCCGACGCCGTGCCATCCGCGGTGCCGGCAGGGGGCAACGAGTACAAGACGTCGATCCCGCTGAAGTCGCCTGCCGATGACGGCGAGGCACGGGCGACCTTCCTGCGCTGGCTCTGGTACGCGTCCCGGCGGGCGGAGTTGCACCTCGACGAGGCCGACGACGACTTCGCCACCTCCGAACGGCTGGAGGAGTCCCTGCGCATCATTGCGCCAACCCTGCGACTGAGTCCCTCCGACCAGCAGGAGCTTGTGCCCCAATTCCGGATCATGCGCTACGCGGCCGACGAGACGATCCAGTTCGCCGGCCAGGTTCCCAAACGGATGACGTTCGTGGTCAACGGCCGGGTCCTGTTGACCGTCACCGCGGAGGACGGCTCGGTGATACCCGTCCGCACCCTGGAGGAGGGCGACTTCCTGGGGCAGACCGCCCTGACGCGCGAACCGGTGAGCGCGGGTGCCGTCGCGCTGGAAGAGGTCACCGTCCTGCAGATCGAGCGCGAATACATCGAAGAGCTGGTCGCCCGCAAACCCCTGCTGCTACAGGACATCGGCCGCGCCATCGAAGAGCGGCGGGCGACGGTACGGAAGGCCCTGGCCGCCGTCGGCAACTGAAGGTTTGCTGGGCGCAGAAAACGTGGCCTGCACGTGTCGTGACGGCCCGTCCCTACGTGTGTGCACCGCTGTGGTCACCTCGGCCCGTGCGTTCGGCTGGATGGTGGCCGAGATAGCCGGGGTCCCCGCGCCGTTGAGACCATTTCGGGGCAGGTCAAGTGGATATTGGAGCTGTAAGAAGTGACCTGGATCGGGCATTCAACGCGGCATGTGACGCGGCTCGTCCGTCCGGCGCACGGCGTGTCGGGGTCGCGTTCATTATTCACATCCGCAACTCTGTCATCACAGGTCACAGCACTAATTCGGGTCGGCCGAGTCCTGTCCGACTCAGAATCGTTAGCCAACCGCGACGTCGGCGCTCCGCCGTAACTCCGATGTGCAGCCGATCCCGCGTGTTTGACTACCCACGCACAGCGATCTAGCTCTGGTAGAGGCCTGGGTCTGAAAGGCGGGAAGGTTGTCGTGAAGTTCGTCGAGAAGATACGAGGTGCGTGGGCGCGTCGGCTGGTGGTGGCCGTGGCTGTAGCGGTCGTGCTGCCCGGCCTGATCGGTGTCGTCGGGGGCTCGGCAACTGCGAGCGCCTTTTCCCGACCGGGCCTACCGGTCGAATATCTGATGGTTCCGTCGCCGTCGATGGGTCGAGACATCAAGGTTCAGTTCCAGGGCGGCGGGCCGCACGCGGTCTACCTGCTTGACGGCCTGCGCGCGCAGGACGACTACAACGGCTGGGACATCAACACCCCGGCATTCGAGTGGTTCTACAGGTCGGGCCTGTCCACGGTGATGCCGGTCGGCGGGCAGTCCAGCTTTTACAGCGACTGGTATCAGCCGGCGAAGGGCAAGAACGGCGTCTGGACCTACAAGTGGGAGACGTTCCTGACCCAGGAGCTGCCGGGCTACCTGCAGGCGAACCATGGCGTCCTTCCCACCGGCAACGCCGCCGTCGGTCTTTCAATGGCCGGTTCGGCGTCGCTGAACCTGGCCACCTGGCATCCGGATCAGTACATCTACGCGGCGTCGCTGTCCGGCTTCCTCAACCCGTCCGAGGGCTGGTGGCCGACGCTGATCGGGATGGCGATGAACGATGCAGGCGGCTTCAGCGCCAACGACATGTGGGGGCCGTCCAGCGACCCGGCCTGGGCACGCAACGACCCGATGGTGAACATCCCGCGGTTGGTCGCCAACAACACCCGCATCTGGGTGTACTGCGGCAACGGCACCCCCTCGGAGTTGGGTGGCGACAGCCTTCCGGCCAAGTTCCTCGAGGGCTTCACGCTCCGCACCAACATCACCTTCAAGGACAACTATGTGGCCGCGGGCGGCAGCAACGGCGTCTTCAACTTCCCGCCCAACGGCACCCATGACTGGGGCTACTGGGGCCAGCAGCTGCAGCAGATGAAGCCCGACCTGCAACGCGTGCTTGGAGCCACTCCGACGGTGTAGCGGCTCTCCCCCGAAAGGCCGACGGCGGCGACCTCCCCCCGGGTCGCCGCCGTTGGTGTGTGAAGGCATGGTCTCGCACCCGAGACATCAATCCCCTGATGGCGAACGGCGCTCAACTCCGGGAACAAACCGGAGAACCGCAGGGTTGAGCCCATACGACTGAACTTTGGAGGATTGATGGCTGAAGCCAAATCAGTGCCGGTGTTGCTGATCAGCGACCCGGTGGTGCTGCCCGGAATGGTGGTGCCAATTGAACTCGACGACGCGGCGCGTGCTGCCGTCGACGCGGCGCGGGCGAGTGAGTCGGGAAAGCTGCTCATTGCCCCACGGCTGGATGATCGTTACCCGTCCTATGGCGTGCTCGCCTCGATCGTGCAGGTCGGGCGCATCGGCGGGACCATTGCTGCGGTCCTGAGGGGTGAGCGCAGGGCGCACATCGGGGCCGGGACCACCGGGCCCGGTGCGGCGCTGTGGGTCACAGTGAATGAAGTGGCCGAGTCCGAGCCCACTGAGGCGACGATCGCGTTGGCGGCGGAGTACAAGAAGCTGCTGCTGGCGATGCTGCAGCGCCGCGAGGCCTGGCAGATCGTCGATGTGGTGAACAAGCTGAGCGACCCGTCGGCATTGGCCGACACCTCGGGCTATGCGTCTTACCTGACCGACGTCCAGAAGCGGCAGCTGCTGGAAACCGAGGATGTCGCCGAGCGGCTCCGCGTGCTGATCGACTGGACCAACGACCACCTCGCCGAGGTGGAGGTCAACGACAAGATCGCCGAAGACGTCCGCGAAGGCATGGAGAAGACGCAGAAGGAGTTCCTGCTGCGTCAGCAGATGGCGGCTATCCGCAAGGAGCTCGGCGAGCGCGAACCCGACGGTTCGGACGACTACCGGGCCCGCGTCGAGGCTGCCGACCTGCCCGAGAAGGTGCGTGAGGCGGCCCTGCGTGAGGTCGGCAAGCTGGAACGCTCAAGCGAGCAGAGCCCTGAGGGCGGCTGGATCCGTAGCTGGCTGGACACCGTGCTCGACCTGCCGTGGAACACGACGACGGAGGACTCGACCGACCTGAAGTCGGCACGTGAAATTCTGGACGCCGACCACCACGGTCTGGACGACGTCAAGGACCGCATCGTCGAGTATTTGGCGGTGCGTGCCCGGCGTGCCAAGCGCGGACTGCAGGTCGTCGGCGGCCGCGGCTCCGGTGCTGTGATGGTGCTGGCCGGTCCGCCCGGGGTGGGCAAGACCTCGCTGGGTGAAAGTGTCGCCCGTGCGCTGGGTCGCAAATTCGTCCGCGTCGCCCTTGGCGGCGTGCGGGATGAGGCCGAGATCCGTGGTCACCGGCGTACCTATGTGGGTGCCTTGCCGGGCCGAATCGTGCGGGCGATCGGTGAGGCGGGGTCGATGAACCCCGTCGTGCTGCTCGACGAGATCGACAAGGTCGGCTCCGACTACCGCGGCGACCCGAGTGCGGCGCTGCTGGAGGTCCTGGACCCCGCGCAGAACCACACGTTCCGCGACCACTACCTGGACCTGGATCTCGACCTGTCCGACGTCGTGTTCCTGGCGACGGCCAACGTCATCGAGAACATCCCGTCGGCCCTGCTGGACCGCATGGAGCTGGTGCAGATCGACGGCTACACCGAGGACGACAAGGTCGCCATCGCGCGGGACTTCCTGCTGCCCCGGCAGCGGGACCGCGCCGCGCTGACGTCCGGGGAGGTCACGGTCACCGACGCCGCACTGCACAAGATCGCCGCGGACTACACCCGCGAACCGGGTGTACGGCAGTTCGAGCGACTGCTGGCCAAGGCGTTGCGTAAGGCGACGACGAAGCTGGCGGCCGACCCGACCCCGTTGACGGTGGACGAGCCGGATCTGGTCGGGTATCTCGGTCGACCCCGGTTCATGCCGGAGTCGGCGGAGCGCACTGCGGTTCCCGGTGTGGCCACCGGCCTGGCGGTCACCGGTCTCGGCGGCGATGTGCTCTACATCGAAGCCGGCTCGACCGACGGCGAAGCGGGCCTGCAGCTCACCGGACAACTCGGTGACGTCATGAAGGAGTCGGCACAGATCGCGCTGTCCTACGTCCGCTCGCACGCCGAGCAACTGGGCGTGGACCCCGCGACACTGGACCGCCGCATCCACGTGCACGTCCCCGCGGGCGCGGTACCCAAGGACGGCCCGTCTGCCGGTGTCACCATGGTGACCGCACTGGTCTCGATGGCCACCGGACGTCAGGTGCGCTCGGATGTCGGGATGACCGGCGAGGTCACCCTGAACGGCCGGGTGCTGCCCATCGGCGGGGTCAAGCAGAAGCTGCTGGCCGCCCAACGGGCCGGTCTGTCAACGGTGTTCATCCCGCAGCGCAACGAACCCGACCTGGACGACGTCCCGGCCGAGGTGCTCGAGGCGCTGGATGTCCAGCCGATGACCGACGTTGCCGAGATCGTCGCGCGGGCGCTTGAGCCTGCCGCCGAGGCTGGGACGGCCGCGGCCACAGCCGCCTAACAACTGAACCGCGAGCAGACGCAGAATCGCACAGTCGAAGACTGATAGACGCGATTCTGCGTCTGCTCGTCTACGAAAGGGAGGGGCATGCCGGAGCAGGGAAAACCGCTGCGCAAGCTCGGGTTCCTCACGATCGGCCGGTTCGACGAGGCCGATCCGGGACCCGGGCATGAGCAGACGTTGCAGATGATCGAGCGCGCCGAAGCGCTCGGTTTCGACACCGTCTGGCTGCGCAACCGGCACCTGCAACCGGGCATCTCCTCCCCGGTGGCGATGCTGGCCGCGGCAAGTCAACGCACCAGCCATATCGAGCTGGGCACCGCGGTGATTCCGCTTGGCCTGGAGAATCCGCTGCGGCTGGCCGAAGACCTGGCCACCGCGGACCTCCTATCCAACGGGAGGGTCAATCCCGGGGTGTCCGTCGGTACGCCGATGCTCTACGAGCATTTCAAGGCCAAGCTCTATCCCGAGACCCATGCGGTGGAGAACTTCTCCAAGGATCGTGTCGTCCGGCTGCTGGAATGCCTGCGCGGCGAGCCGGTCAGCGACTTCGAGGGCACGATCGGCATAGAGCAGTACTCGCGCCGGGTGCAGCCGTATTCACCGGGCCTGGCCGACCGGGTCTGGTACGGCGGCGGCCTGTCGTCGGCAATCTGGGCCGGCCAACAGGGCATCAACTACCTGACCAGCTCCGTGGTCAGCACCGAGGGCACCGAGTCACGGGACTTCGCCACCATCCAGGCCGAGCAGATCGACGCCTTTCGTGCGCACCACCCACGGCCCGAGACGGCGCGAGTGTCCCAGGGACTGGTCGTAATTCCCACCGACTCGGCCTCGGCCGAGCAGGTCGGCCGATACCGGGCCTACGCCGCGAGCCGATTCGAGCGGACCAAGACGCCGCAAGGTCCGCGCGGGATGCTGTTCTCCCCCGACTACGTCGGGACTTCCGACGAACTCGCCGAAAAGCTGTTTGCCCACGCGGGCTTCCGACGCTCCGACGAAGTGGTGTTCGCGCTGCCGTTCTCGTTCGAGGAGAGCGACTACGTCCAGATCGTCACTGACATGGCCGAACGGCTGGGCCCTAAACTGGGGTGGACACGATCTGGGAGTCGCCATGAAATTCATTCTGGAGGTGAACCTGCCTGATACCGCTGATGTCAGCGGCGAGCTCGGCAGAATTCTGCGTTATTGGGGTGGGGCGATGAAGGATCTGGACGACCTGGAGCCCGGCGACAAGCAGGACATCTACGACTCCGGCTATACCAGGGTCGGGTCGTGGGCGATCGCCGCCGACGCGGAATGAATCGCGTGCCTAATCTGCAGACCCTCAAACGCAGGCTGGTCCACGATGTACAGCGGCGCATCGTTAACCCGATCGGTCGGCGGCTGCCGATGACCATGCTCGACACGACAGGCCGCAAGAGCGGCCAGCCTCGGCGGACGGCGGTCGGCGGCCGGCGGTCGGCGGCCGGGTAGTGGATGACCAGTTCTGGATGGTCTCCGAGCACGGCGACCGCTCGCACTATGTCCTCAACATCAAGGCCGACCATTCCGTGCGGGTGCGCATCCATGGCCGCTGGCGAACCGGCACCGCTCACCTGTTGCCCGACGACGACCCGGTGGCCAGGCTGCGCGAGCTGCCCGGGATGAACAGCGCGGTGGTCCGCGTAATGGGCAGTGATCTGCTCACCGTGCGAATCGACCTCGACTGAACCCGGATCCACTCGTGGATGTCGGTCGTCGGCGATAATGTCACCAGATGGCCTACGACACCGAACTGGCCGACCGCATCCGTGAGCTCCTCGGTCCCCAGGGCGGAGTCGACGAGAAGCGGATGTTCGGTGGGCTGGCGTTCTTGATCAACGGCAACATGGCCGTCGCCGCCAGCGGCAGGGGCGGGCTGATGGTCCGGGTGCCGCCCGACGACACCGACAAACTCCTCGAGTGCGATCACGTCGCACCCATGGTGATGGCGGCGGGCCGCGAAACCCGTGGCTGGCTACGGGTTGATGCCGACGGGGTGAGGACGAAACGTCAACTGCAGCAATGGGTCACCCGCGGAGCCGATTACGCCAGAAGCCTACGTCCCAAGTAACCGGACACGAACACCGATGACGACGCGGGTCGTATGAATATTCGGATAGGGACGTCGGGCTGGTCCTACGACCATTGGACCGGGGTGCTCTATCCGCCAAAGACGCCCCCTGCCAAGCGCCTGGCGCTTTATGTCCAGGAGTTCGACACCGTCGAACTGAACGCGAGTTTCTACCGCTGGCCTCGTGACTCGACGTTCACCGGCTGGCGCGAGCGGTTGCCCGACGGGTTCACGATGTCGGTCAAGGCTCACCGTGGGCTGACCCACTTTCGCCGGCTCCGCTCCCCCGAGCCCTGGGTGGAGCGGTTCGGACGCTGCTGGCGCGCTCTGGGTGACCGCGCCGGGATGCTGTTGGTTCAGTTGCATCCCGAGCAGCAACGCGACGACGCGCGACTCGACTACTTCCTCGGCTGCATGCCGGGCTGGATTCGGGTGGCGATGGAACTACGCCACCCGTCCTGGGACGACCCGCAGGTGTACGAGCTCCTGGAGCGGCACCGGGCCGCCTACGTGGTGATGAGCGGCGCCGGGCTGCCCTGCGTTCTGCGCGCGACGACGGATGTGGTGTACGTGCGGATGCACGGGCCGGACTCCGAAAACCTCTATGCCGGATCGTATTCCGACGATGACCTGCGGTGGTGGGCCGACCGGATCATCGAGTGGGCCGACCAGGGCAGGGATGTGTTCGTCTACTTCAACAACGACGGATTCGGCTACGCGGTGCTGAACGCGCGCGAGCTGCGGCGCCTCGTCCTGCAGCGCTGAGCACGGCGGTCGTTTGCGGGCGGCCGGTGAGGGTAAGCGACCGTCGTGAGCACATCGGGATCGACTCCGGATGAGGTGGTTCAGCGCCTCCTGGACGAGGCGGGCACGACCTACGCCGACGAGGCGGGTATCCGGCTGAAGAACCCGCCGATGCCGCTTTTTCAGCTGCTGGTGCTGTGTCTGCTGTTCAGTAAGCCGCGCTGGCGCCGCAGGAGAACGCCGGGCTGGCCGCGGCACTGGTCCGGTTGACCCTGGACGACGGGCTCCGGCAGAAGTTGACCAGCTGACACGGCGGGTAGGCTGAACCGGGCATCGGCTGTGCGCGTACGCGCAGAAGAATGGAGGAGCCGTCATGTCGTCGAAACCCTCCACAATTATCATCGTCGGCGGCGGTCTTGCCGGTGCAAAGTGCGCTGAAGCGTTGCGCGCCAGCGATTTCGAGGGAAATATCGTGCTTCTCGCCGAGGAGGAGCACCTGCCGTACGAGCGGCCTCCGCTGTCCAAGGATTTCTTGGCGGGCACGAAATTGCTTGGCGACTTCACGGTCGAGAGCTCGTCCTGGTACCGCGACCATCACATCGATCTGCGGCTCGGCACGACGGTGTCGGACATCGACCCGGCGGCCCACACCGTCGCGCTTCCGGACGGCAGCACCGAGCGTTACGACAAGCTGCTGTTGGCGACGGGGTCGAGTTCGCGGCGTCCACCCATCCCCGGCTCGGATTCGGCCGGCGTCCACTATCTGCGGACGATTGACGAGGCCGAGGCGTTGAGTGCGGCGCTGGCGGACGACTGTGTGCTGGCCGTGATCGGTGCCGGCTGGATAGGTCTGGAGGTCGCCGCCGTCGCACGCGGTCGTGGACTCGACGTGACCGTCGTGGAAAGTGCGGAGTTGCCACTGCTTGCCGCTATGGGTCGGGAAGCGGCCGAAGTGTTCGCGACCCTGCACCGCGAGCACGGCGTCGACCTGCGGCTGAACTCGACCGTCGAACAGATCACCACCGACGCTGGCCAGGCGACGGGGCTTCGGCTGGGCGACGGCTCGACCGTCAGCGCGGAGGCGGTGCTCGTCGCGGTCGGCGCGGCGCCCAATATCGGCCTGGCCGAGCGTGCGGGCCTGCGCACGGCCGGCGGTGGTGTGCTGGTCGATGCGTCGTTGCGCAGCGGCGACCCCGACATCTTCGCGGTCGGCGACATCGCGGCCGCCGAGCATCCGTTCTTCGGTACCCGTATCCGCACCGAACACTGGGCGAACGCCCTCAAACAGCCCGCGGTCGCGGCGGCAGGCATGCTGGGCAGGATGGCCGTATACGACGAACTCCCGTACTTCTTCACCGACCAGTACGACCTTGGAATGGAGTACGTCGGGTATGCACCGCGCTACGCCCGGGTGGTGTTCCGCGGCGACGTGGAGCGCCGCGAGTTCGTCGCGTTCTGGCTTGACGACGACAACCGGGTGCTCGCGGGAATGAACGTGAATGTGTGGGACGTGCTGGAGGACGTCAAGACCCTGATCCGGTCCGGGACTCCGGTGGACTTGGATCGGCTGCCGGACCCGCAATGCCCGTTGCGTGAGCTGGTCGACTGATCCGTCAGCCAGCGTCGGAAACCTGCGTTGAGATCGCCAATTTCACAATCCCGCTTCCCGATTGCGCGCGCGTCAGAATAATCTGATCGTCCGATCGCGGGTTCTCGCCACCAGCGAGGCATGTTGACCGCACACCGAGAACTTGAAGGGGTCCACCCGTGAGGCCTGCGACCGACGAACTCACCGGCAGTGAGCAAGCGGTGCTGTTGGTGTTGATGGCCGAGTCCCGCCCTGTCGCCAACCCGGAGCTCAACGATCTGGGCCCGAAGCTGGACAAGGCAAGCCGGGAGAAGCTCAACCGGCTCAGATTCATCGACTCCACCCAGGTAGGCCGCAGTTACGTCCACGAGCTCACCGACAAGGGCTGGCGCAGGTGCGGCGAGTTGTTCGGCGCCCCGACACCACCGAGACCTTCGGGTCAGGGCAAAGCGCTCTATACCCTGCTGAACAGCCTGGGCCGCTACTTCAGCCGGGCCGACCTTCGGGCCGCGGACGTGTTCTGGCCGGCCGGCACTCCCGAACCCCACGCCGACGCCGACGGGGTCGAGGACCTGGTGCGGCGCGCGTACGCCCGGCTGGCGGCACATCCCGGCGACTGGGTGGGCCTGGTGCGGCTGCGCGCCGAACTGGCGGACGTCGCCAGGCCGGACCTGGATGCCGCGCTGGTGACCCTGTACCGGGTGCCGGGGGTGAGCCTGATCCCCGAGGAGAACCAGAAGGTCCTCACCGCCGCGGACCGGGCAGCGGCGGTAGACATCGGCGACCAGGACAAGCACCTGATCGCGATCGAGCAGTGATGGACGCCAGCAAACGGGAAGCGCTCGGCTCGCTGCGCCTGACCTGGGCTCCCACCGCCGACGACCTGTGGCGCTCCCAAGGCGCGGTGCACGTCGGGGGCCTGAACGAGCACGCCGCCGAGGACGTGCTCGGGGCGTTCGCCGACGCGCAGCGCGATCCGGAATCGTCGCCGTTAGGGGTCGTGGTGCGGGGTCCCGCGGGCTCCGGCAAGACACATCTGCTCGGGCAGGTGCGTGAACGGGTCCAAGCCGCAGGCGGCGTGTTCTTCGTCGTCGAATTGCTCGATGCCGCCAGCTTCTGGCAGTCGGCGCGCAGCGGCATCCTGGAGAGCCTCGGGCGGCCCGGCGCCGAGCGGGAAACCCAGCTCAAGGATGTGCTCTGGGCGTTGTCGTCCATTGCGCACGTCTCCCGCTCGGACCGGCGCGCCGTCATCGGTGACGACGACCTGACACCGGAGACCTTGGAGCGCTTCGTCAACGCCCTGCTCAAGGCCCGCGGGGAAACGGTGCGCCGGTGCCACCACACGCTGCGGGCGCTGGTGCTGCTCGGCGCCGCCGATCTGGCGCTGCAGGACATCGGTGAGGCCTACCTCCAGTCCAGCGACGAGTACGGCCGCGACGAACGCGACGCGTGGCGGATCCCGGCGGCGACCGCGTCGGCGCAGGAAAGCGTCCGGGACATCTCCCGCCTGATCGCGCTGGGAGCCCCCTCGGTGCTAGCCGTCGACCAGATCGACACCCTGCTGGCCCAGTCGGGTGAGCGCACCGACGCCGCCTTCGAGCCAACCGACAACCGGGACCTCGAGCACGTCGCGCACGGGCTGATGACCATCCGCGAGACGATGCGACGCACGGTCCCGGTGGTGGCCTGTCTGCCGGTCGCGTGGGAGAGCATCCGCGAGCGGGCCACCGCCACCGTGCAGGATCGCTTCCGTGTTACCGCCCCACTGCAAGGGCTGCCGACAGCCGCGATCGGACGCGCAATCCTGGAACGGCGGTTCACCCCCAGCTACGCCGTGGTGGGATTCGTCCCGCCGTACCCCAGTTGGCCCATCCTGCCGTCGGCCTTCGACGACGCGCCGAATTACACACCGCGCCAACTGCTCAAGCGGACCGACGCCCACATCCGGTACTGCCTGGGGCGCGGCGTCGTGGAGGAACTCGAGCACCTGAGCGACCATCCCGAGGCCGATGCGGGCCCGGATACGACAACTGCGTCCGCCGGTGCGTCAACGGCGTTGGACCGCAGGTTCGCCGAGTACCGCCAGCGCGCGGTGACCGCAGCGGCGGTGGACCACGAGGGCGAAGACACCGCGATGCCCGGACTGCTCAACGCTGCTTTGCGGGCCTGGATCGCCGAGCGGGGCGACGAGTCGTTCTCCTGCGATCCGCCGCCAGGGTCACACGTCGTGCTGCATGGCCGGCTCCGTCAGAGCCTGGATGCCGCCACTGACGACGAGCGGCACTGGGCGTTCCGGGCGATCGCCGCCAGCAATGCCGTCGCCGCCCAGAACCGCATCAAAAAGGCTTACAGCGCAACCGGATTGGGCTCCAACACCAGCAAGCGCAAACTGTTCCTGCTGCGCAACACCCCGTGGCCCACCGGCCCGAAGACCACGACCCTCATCGCGGCATTCCACGATGCAGGCGGACGCACACTGGTGATGTCCGAGGACGACGTGCGGACCATGAGCGCACTACGCGACCTCATCGACGACGACCACGGCGAACTCGTCGAATGGTTGAAGGCGCGGCGGCCCGCCCACGGGATCGCGCTGCTTCGCGAGGCGCTGGGCGGTGAGGCGGGGCAGCCGCCACCCAGACCGGAACCCGAACCTGAGCGTGGTCCCGAACCGGAGCCGTCGCCCGATGACGAGAGTGCCGACTCCGCCGTCGAAGACGACGTACCGCCGCATTCCATCCCGTTGGGCACCGACGTTGGCACCGGGCAGACCGTCTCCGTCGAGCTTGCGGCTCTGCGCAAGCACATCGCGATCTTCGCCGGGTCGGGCTCGGGCAAAACCGTGCTGATCCGGCGCTTCGTCGAGGAGTGCGCGCTGCGTGGGGTGTCGTCGATCGTGCTCGACCCGAATAACGACCTGTCCCGCCTTGGCACCGGCTGGCCGGAGTCTCCCGACGGGTGGCGACCCGGGGACAACGCCAAAGCCACTGACTACCTTGCCAACACCGAGGTGGTCGTCTGGACGCCGAGGCGTTCGGCCGGACGGCCGCTGTCCTTCCAGCCGCTGCCCGACTTCGCCAGCGTGATCGACGACGACGACGAGTTCTCCGAGGCCGTCGACTCCGCGGTCGCCGCGCTCGAGCCGCGGGCGCTGATCTCCGGGCAGACCGCGAAGGCCACCCGGGCACGCGCCGTGCTGCGGGAAGCCCTGCAGGAGTACGGTCGTCAACCCACGACCACCCTTGGTGGCTTTGTCGACATGCTCGCCGACCTGCCCGACATCAGCGAGTTGAGCAACGCCCCCAAGATCGCCGCCGACCTCGCGCAGAACCTGCGAGCGGCGATGGTGAACGACCCGATGTTCGGCGGTTCCGGCACACCGATCGACCCTGGGGTGCTCCTCACGCCCTCAGACGGTTACCGCGCCCGGGTGTCGGTGATCAGCATGATCGGACTGCCCAACGAGGAACAGCGCCAGAGTTTCGTGAATCAGCTGCAGATGGCCTTGTTCGCATGGATCAAACGCAATCCGGCCGGCGACCGCCCGCTCGGTGGGCTGCTGGTGATGGACGAGGCGCAGACCCTGGCGCCGTCGGGCCGCTTCACCGCGTGCACCACGAGCACCCTGGCGCTGTCCTCGCAGGCGCGAAAGTACGGCCTGGGCCTGGTTTTCGCGACGCAGGCACCGAAGGGACTGCACAACCACATTCCCGGCAACGCGGCGACGCAGTTCTACGGCCTGCTCAACTCCCCCGCGCAGATCAGTACCGCTGAGGAGATGGCGCGGGTCAAAGGCGGCCGGGTTCCCGACATCAGCAAGCTGCGCGCCGGAAACTTCTACCTGGCAATGGAAGGCGAGGCGTTCCACCGGATCGTCGCGCCGATGTGCCTGTCCTACCACCCGCAGAGCCCGCTGACTGCCGAGGAAGTGCTCAGGCAGTCCCAGCAGCGTCCGCCACCCTGACGCGCCCAGACGGAAGCTGTGGCGCTGCCCACTCGCACTTTCGAGCCGTAGCTTCCGTTTCGGAGACGGGCGTCAGTAGTTTACCCGGAAACCGCCGATCAGCCTGATCATGTTCCCGTCGGGATCGGCGATGGTCGACAGCCGAACGCCTTTGTTGACATCGTCGATGTCGCCGGGCTCCAGGCCCCGGTTCCTGGCTTCAGTGACGTGCTTCTCCAGATCGTCGACCGCGAGGTTGAGCAGGCCGGACCCGGCCCGGTCGGTGTCGAGGAACACCTGAACCCAGCCGCCGTCCACGACCTGCCATTCCACCAACACCGGCATCGGGTTGTTATCGGCCGGACGCCCGAACAGCGCCTCGTACCAGGTGTTGGCGGCGTCGATATCGGAGACGGGGACAACGGCCAGAACATGTTCGATCGACATTTGTGGGCACCTTTCGCGAAGTCGTTTCTATAGACCGACTCCGCTGCGCCACCGAACTCACCGCGTGGGTCAGTACTGCGCCATGCCCTGGTCGACCGCCAGCCTGGTGGCTGTGACGAAGCGCGACTCGTCGGAGGCCAGCCAGCAGACCGCGTCGGCGATGTCCTCCGGTTCGGCGGCCCACTGCGGCAGGAACGGCGTGCCCATGTTCGTGAGACCCGGATTGGTTTCCATTGCGGCGAACAGCTTCGCGACCATGTCGCCGCCGCCCATTGCGGTGTTCACCGGCCCTGGGTGCACGCTGTTGACCCGGATGTTGTGCTGGCCGAGTTCGGCGGCGAATGCCCGAGCCATTCCGGTCACCGCGTGCTTGCTCGCCGTGTAGTGCACCATGAACGGCTGAATCTTCAAACCGGCATACGAGCTGATCAGGATGATCGACCCACCCCGGCCGCCGTCGACGATGTGCTGGGCGCCCGCCATGACCGTGTTCCAGGTGCCCGTGACGTTGGTGTCGATGGTGTCGCGGAAGGCCTCGGGGGTGATCTCGCCCCACGGTGACGGTATGCAGATTCCCGCGTTGGCCACGATGATGTCCAGCCTGCCCAGCGCAGCGACCCCCTTGTCGACGGCGTCACGCAGCGCGTCCAGATCGCGGGTGTCGGCCCGGGC
>JAOPWF010000423.1 GCA_025965815.1 Mycobacterium sp. | reverse complement strand
GTGCGTGCCGTGCGAACTCTCGCCGATCAGCACGACCCGGGCGCTGCCGATCAGCTTGTCCAGCACCTCGCGGGACGGAACGCCGTCGGGCGCGTCGACGGCGACGCGGCCGACCTGATCGGCCGGGCTCTCCTCGACTACGGCTACCGGCGCGGTCGAGGTGGCGAGCAGCTCGCGGACCTCCTCGTCGCTGACTTGGCTGAAATCCCAGTAGGACTCGCCGACCGCCAGGAACGGGTGCGGCATGGACGCGCAGACCACGTCGTCGACGAGTCCGATGAACTCCCGCCAGGTGGATTCGGGAGCCGCCGGTACGCCGATGACGATCTCCGCCGGTTCGGAATCGCGAAGTGCCTGCACCGCGGCAAGCATGCTGGCCCCCGTCGCCAGGCCGTCGTCGACGAGGATCACGGTCTTGCCGGTGACGTCGACCGGTGGCCGGCCGCCGCGGTAGGACGCCTCGCGCCGAATCAGCTCCCGGCCCTCGCGCTCGGCGACTTCACGCAGTTGCTCCGGGGTGATCTTCAGTGCGCGCAGCACGTCGTCGTTGACCACGACGCGACCACCGAAGGCCAATGCCCCCACCGCGAATTCCTCGCGGCCGGGCGCACCGAGCTTGCGGACCACAAAGGCGTCGAGCGGTGCGCCGAGTGCGGCCGCCACCACCCACGCGACGGGAACGCCGCCCCGGGGCAGTCCCAGGACGACGACGTCGGGCTTGCCGCGGTAAGCCTGTAACAGGCGGCCCAGAACGCGGCCGGCTTCACGGCGGTCGCGGAACACCCGCTTGGAGGTATGCGTCGTTGTCTGAGTCATGGCGTACTCCGTTCGAACCCGGTTCGGATGGGTGCGCAGCGGTGTCGGCGCTTGTCCCTGCGGATACCCAGAACCGGCGATCGCTACCAGGTCTGCTCGGCGGCGCGGATCAGCACTTCGTTGACCGCGACACGACGATTGCGCGTCACGATGAAGGTGACCGCCTCGGCGATGTCGTCGGGCTCCAGCTTCGCCATGCCTTCGGTCCGGCTGTCGATGGAGTCGCGGGATTCGGGCCGGAGGTGGGTGGTGATCTCGGTGTCGACGGTTCCGGGTTCGACCACGCTGACCCTAACGTGCTGGCCGAGAACCTCCTGCCGGACGGCTTCGGAAAATGCGTTCACCCCGAACTTCGTCAGGCTGTAGACGGCGTTGCCCGGACGGGCGACCCGGCCCGCGGTGGAACTGATGTTGACCAGATCCGCCACGCCCCGCGGGGAATCGGCGGCGGCACGGATCAGATGCGGCAATGCGGCGCGGGTGACATACAGCAGACCCTGGACGTTGACCGACAGCATCTGGTCCCACTCGTCGGTGAGGGCCTCGCTGGCCGGACCGATATGCATCAGGCCGGCGTTGTTCACGACGGTGTCCAGCCGGCCGAGCTCGGAAACCACCTCCTCCACCGCCGCGGCCGCCCGCTCCTGCTCGGTGATGTCGGCCTCGACCGCCAGTGCGGTCCCGCCCGCCGCGACGATGCGGTCCCTGAGATTCTCGAGCCGGTCCTTGCGTCGCGCCAGAACCGCGACCGCGGCTCCTTCGGCGGCCAGGGCCAGGGCCGTCGCCGCTCCGATACCGCTGCTGGCCCCGGTCACCAGGGCCACTGTCTGATCAAGTCGGTTGGTAGATATCACGCTTTCGAGCCTACGTAGACGCGGTACTGGCTACATCGAACGCATGTTCGATACACTGCTGGGTATGGGTTGGCATGACGGGCCCCCGACCTGGGCGGAAATGGAGCGGGTGCTCAACAGCAAGCCCCGCCGCGCCGGTGTGCCGATGGCAGAGCCGGCCGGGGACGGCGGCGACAGTCCGGCCTGGTCACGCAAACGCCTCGAGTACCAGGCGCCCGACTCACCATCTAAGGCTGCCGGCCGGTCGCGGTCGGCTGTTCCCTACGCCGAGTTGCACGCGCATTCGGCGTACAGCTTTCTCGACGGCGCCAGCACCCCGGAGGAACTCGTCGAGGAAGCCGCACGGCTCGACCTGCGGGCGATCGCACTGACCGACCACAACGGCCTGTACGGCGTGGTGCGATTCGCCGAGGCCGCCAAGGAGTTGGACATCTCCACGGTGTTCGGCGCCGAACTGTCGTTGGGTACGGGCGCACGCACCGACGAACCCGACCCGCCGGGACCACACCTGCTAGTGCTGGCCCGTGGTCCGGAGGGGTATCGACGGCTGTCCCGCGAGTTGGCGGCCGCGCACCTGGCCGGCGGCGAAAAAGGCAAGCCGCGCTTCGACTTCGACACCCTCACCGAGGCGGCAGACGGACACTGGCACATCTTGACCGGGTGCCGCAAGGGTCACGTGCGACACGCGCTGGCCACCGGCGGTCCGGACGCGGCCGCCGCGGCACTGGCCGACCTGGTGGACCGGTTCGGCCGCGACCGGGTCAGCATCGAACTGACCCGGCACGGCCATCCGCTCGACGACGAACGCAACGCCGTGCTGGCCGATCTGGCGCCTCGCTTCGGCGTCGGTTTGGTCGCCACCACGGCGGCGCACTTCGCCGAACCGTCGCGGGGACGGCTGGCGATGGCCATGGGTGCCGTGCGGGCGCGGCAGTCGCTGGATTCCGGCGCGGGTTGGCTTGCGCCACTGGGTGGTTCGCACCTGCGGTCGGGGGAGGAGATGGCGCGGCTGTTCGCGGGGGTCCCCGAGGTGGTGCACGCCGCCGCCGAACTCGGCGAGCAGTGCGCCTTCGGGCTGCAGCTCATCGCTCCGCAACTGCCGCCGTTCGACGTCCCGGCCGGGTACACCGAGGACAGCTGGCTGCGTGAGTTGGTGATGGTGGGTGCGCTGCGCCGCTACGGGCCGCCGGAGCGGGCACCACAGGCGTACGCGCAGATCGAGCATGAGCTCTCGGTGATCGCGCAGCTACAGTTTCCGGGCTACTTCCTAGTGGTGCACGACATCACCCGGTTCTGCCGGGAAAACGGAATCCTGTGCCAGGGCAGGGGATCGGCGGCCAACTCTGCGGTCTGCTACGCCCTCGGCGTCACCGCGGTGGATCCGGTGGCCAACGAGCTGCTGTTCGAACGGTTCCTCTCTCCGGCGCGGGACGGGCCACCGGATATCGACATCGACATCGAATCCGACCTGCGGGAGAAGGCGATCCAGTACGTCTACGACCGCTACGGCCGTGACTACGCCGCGCAGGTCGCCAACGTCATCACCTACCGAGGACGAATCGCGGTGCGCGACATGGCCCGTGCGCTCGGCTTCGCCCAGGGACAGCAGGACGCGTGGAGCAAGCAGATCAGCCGGTGGAACGGACTGGCCGACTCACCCGACGTCGAGGACATTCCCGAACCGGTGATCGACCTGGCGCTGCAGATCAAGAACCTGCCCCGGCATATGGGCATCCACTCGGGCGGCATGGTGATCTGTGACCGGCCGATCGCCGACGTGTGTCCGGTGGAGTGGGCGCGGATGGAGAACCGCAGTGTCCTGCAGTGGGACAAGGACGACTGTGCGGCAATAGGTCTGGTGAAGTTCGACCTGCTGGGGCTGGGCATGCTGTCGGCGCTGCACTACGCCATCGACCTGCTGAAAGAGCACAAGGGTATCGAGGTGGACCTCGCCACCATCAACCTGAGCGAGGCCGCGGTGTATGAAATGCTGCAGCGCGCCGACAGTGTCGGGGTGTTCCAGGTGGAGTCCCGCGCGCAGATGGCCACGCTGCCCAGGCTCAAACCGCGGGTGTTCTACGACCTGGTGGTGGAGGTCGCGTTGATCCGTCCCGGCCCAATCCAGGGCGGGTCGGTGCATCCGTACATCCGGCGGCGCAACGGTCTTGACCCCGTCGTCTACGACCATCCATCGATGGAGCCCGCGTTGCGGAAAACGTTGGGAGTGCCGCTGTTTCAGGAACAGCTGATGCAGCTCGCCGTGGACTGCGCCGGCTTTTCCGCCGCCGAGGCCGACCAACTGCGCCGCGCCATGGGGTCCAAACGCTCGGCGGAGAAGATGCGACGGCTGCGTGGCCGGTTCTACGACGGCATGCGCCAACGGCACGGGATCACCGGCGCCCTGGCCGACCGGGTCTACGAAAAGCTGGAAGCCTTCGCCAATTTCGGCTTCCCGGAAAGCCATGCGCTCAGTTTCGCGTCGCTGGTGTTCTATTCGTCGTGGATCAAGCTGCACCATCCGGCGGCGTTCTGTGCTGCCCTGTTGCGGGCGCAGCCGATGGGCTTCTACTCGCCGCAGTCGCTGGTGGCCGACGCCCGCAGGCACGGGGTGGCGGTGCACGGTCCGGACGTCAACGCCAGCCTTGCGCACGCCACGCTGGAGAACGACGGGCTGGAGGTGCGGCTGGGGCTGGGCAGCGTCCGGCACATCGGCGACGAGCTGGCCGAGCGGCTGGTCGAGGAGCGAAAGGCCAACGGGCCGTTCATCTCCCTGCTCGATCTAACCGGGCGATTGCAACTGAGCGTGCCGCAGACCGAGGCGCTCGCGACCGCCGGGGCGCTGGGCTGCTTCGACATCTCGCGTCGCGAGGCGTTGTGGGCGGCGGGCGCGGCCGCAACCCAGCGGCCCGATCGGCTGCCGGGGGTGGGGTCGTCGTCCCATGTTCCGGCGCTGCCGGGAATGAGCGAATTGGAACTGACCGCCGCCGACGTGTGGGCGACCGGCATTTCGCCGGACAGTTATCCGACCCAGTTCCTGCGGGCGGACCTCGACGCCATGGGGGTGATTCCGGCCGACCGGCTGCTGTCGGTTCCCGACGGCACCCGCGTGCTGGTCGCCGGGGCGGTGACGCATCGGCAGCGCCCGGCGACCGCGCAGGGGGTGACGTTCATGAATCTGGAGGACGAGACCGGGATGGTGAACATCCTGTGTTCGCCGGGCGTGTGGGGCCGGCACCGCAGGCTGGCGCAGACGGCGTCGGCGCTGGTCATCCGCGGCATCGTGCAGAACGCGACCGGGGCGGTGACGCTGGTAGCCGACCGGCTGGCACCCATCGACCTGCGGGTGGCCTCCCGTTCGCGGGACTTCCGCTAGGTAGCTCGCTCGTTCGCCGCCTGCGGACAGTGCAACTGGCGACGCGACACGCCGCAATTGCGTCGTGGAATGCACTTTCGGCGGCGACTAGCTCGGCTCGTCCACACCCTCGTCGGTGTGATCTTGATCCTTGTGCTGTAGGCCGCCATCGCCTCGTCCATGCCGAACTTGGCGACGACGTCGCCGTACTTCGCCCAGTACGGCCCGTCGTCGTGCGGATCCACACCTTCGGAGTCGACAGCTGCGGTTCCGCCAACCACCACGATGCCGCCCCCGTTGCCATCCGAATCCAGGTTCAGGCTCACCTGCGGATGATTCCGGATGTGCTTGACCTTGGCGGCCGTCGGCACGCTGTACACCGTCAGGTCGGTGCCATCGAAGTAGAACCACACCAACCGGGGGAGCGGCTGCCAGACTTCGCCACCGTAGTCAGCCAGCAGTAATGATCGGATTCGAGCCTGCTGGAGACCTCTTGCGTCAGTTCAACAGTCAGCTCCAAATGTAGTCTCGCGCCATGATCCCCAACCTCACCGTCGACGAAGTTCTGACCACCACGCGCTCCGTACGCAAACGCCTCGACCTGGAGAAGCCAGTTTCGCGCGAGGTGCTGATGGAGTGTCTCGAACTGGCGCTGCAGGCGCCGACGGGTTCCAACGCGCAGGGCTGGCAGTGGTTGTTCGTCGAGGATCCGGAGAAGAAGAAGGCGATCGCGGACATCTACCTGGCCAACGCCACCCAATACCTCGACCTGCCTAAACCCCGCTACGCCGAGGGTGACAGCCGTGGTGAGCGGATGGGTTTGGTCACCGATTCCGCGAAGTATCTGGCGGAGCACATGCACGAAGCCCCCGTGCTGCTGATTCCCTGCCTCCAAGGACGCGTCGAACTGGTGTCACAGATGAGTGCGGGGTTCTGGGGATCGCTGTTACCCGCAGTCTGGAGCTTCATGCTGGCGCTGCGATCACGGGGACTCGGGTCCTGCTGGACCACTTTGCATCTAGCCGGTGACGGCGAGCGGCAGGCTGCGGAGATTCTGGGCATTCCGTTCGAGACGTACCGGCAGGCCGGCCTCTTCCCGATCGCCTACACCAAGGGCACCGACTTCAAGCTGGCCAAGAGGCTGCCGGCCGAGCAGGTCACCCACTGGGACAGCTGGTAAGTCGACCCGAACCTCAGACCGCGCCACCGAAACCGTGCTGGCGCCACGCTTCGTACACGGCGACCGCCGCGGCATTCGACAGGTTCAGCGACCGTCTCCCGGCCAGCATCGGGATGCGCAACTGAGAGGTGACGTGCGGGTCGGCGAGGGTTTGCGCGTCCAGACCGGTCGGCTCGGGACCGAACAGCAGAACATCGCCAGGTTGGTAGGCGATGTCGGCGAAAGACGTCGATGCATGCGCGGTGAACGCGTAGACCCGGGCCGGCTCCAACGCCACCCAAGCGGCCGCCAGCGACGGATGCACGGTGACCGAAGCCAGGTCGTGGTAGTCCAAACCCGCTCGTCGCAGCTTCGGTTCAGACAGGTCGAAGCCCAGCGGTTCCACTAGATGAAGTTCGCATCCGGTCGCCGCTACCATCCGTATTGCGTTACCGGTATTGGGTGCGATGCGCGGTGAGTGAAACATCAGGCGGAACATCCGACGATGATCCCAGGCCTCGACGATGATTTGCTCGATTACCCTTTCAACGGCTCCGCTCCACGTCAGCAACTCTGTCTGTTCAGTAAGAATTGTGGTGTCGACCGAGGATGGCTGTCATACTCGACCAATTGCCAGGGCGTATGCCGCCCGCCCCGACTCGGGTAGAAATCAGCAGGAAGCCTTATGAAAGACGCGCCATTACGAAACAGCGGACAAGCGGCCGGTAGCGCGGCCGGGTGCCGATGACCGCGTTCGCTCAGCCGATGCCGGAGGAGCTGGCCTATGAAGAGCCGCCCGCCCCGGTCCCGCCGAAGCGTCCGTCGCGGTGGTCCCTGTCGAACTGGCCGGTTCGCTGGAAAGTTCTCGCCATCGTCATCATCCCGACCGTGCTCGCCGTCGCGTTCGGGGCCTTCAGGATCTACGGCAGCGCGACCGATGCCTCTGACCTCAGACTTGCAGCCGACCGCGCCGAAATGGTCCCCGCAATCGAGAAGTACATCGCGGGGCTGGAGGGGGCGTTGCTGGCGGACTCTGCCGGGGGCGATGCGCAGGCGGCACGGATAACCTACGACGCCGGCCGGTCCGGATTGCAGCAGCGGCTTGCCGGCACCGACGTCGCTCCCGATGTCCGGAAGGGTGTGACGACCATCCTTGCCGGTGGTCAGGCGTTGCTGGACAAGGTGACGTCGAACAGTATCGGTCTGCGCGACCGGGTGACCAGCTACGCGCCGATCCTGCTGACGGCAGAAGACGCCATCGATGGTTCGGTCCGCGTTGCCGACTCGAGCATCCGGGCTCAGGGTCAGGGCCTCAGCCGCGCCGTCGGCGCCCGGGGTCAGATGATGATGCAGCAACTGCTGGTGAACCTCGGGGCCGAACTGCCCGAACCTGAGTTGCGCACATCCATGATCACCCTTGCCGGTACCGAAC
The DNA here is from genome assembly GCA_025965815.1 of Mycobacterium sp. Classification (GTDB taxonomy): domain Bacteria; phylum Actinomycetota; class Actinomycetes; order Mycobacteriales; family Mycobacteriaceae; genus Mycobacterium. The sequence goes on along the minus strand of JAOPWF010000423.1, from coordinate 5,350 downwards.
CCTCGACGTTGTTCGGGATGATTCAGGTGCTCGGCGTTGGCTCGCCCGACGCACAGAAACTGCAGCAAGAGATGGTCAAGCGCCTGGCGATCATGTCCGATCCGGCAAGCGTCCTCGTGAACAACCCCGATCTGACCCAGTCGCTGCAGAACACTGATCAGATCGCCGGACGCGTCATCAACGACACCACCAAGTCGGTGACCGCCGCGGTGAACGCCAAGGCGGACGCCGCGCGGACGGCCGCGATCCGCGACGCCGTCATTGTGCTCGCGGCGATCCTGCTGGCCCTGCTGTTGGTGACGCTGGTGGCACGCTCACTGGTCCGACCGCTACGCATGCTGCGGGACGGCGCGCTGAAGGTCGCCCACGAGGACCTGGCCCGCGAGATCGACCGGGTGCGATCCGGCGGGGAGCCCGGCCCGGTGGAGCGGCTTCCGGTGCACACCACCGAAGAGGTGGGGCAGGTCGCCCACGCCGTCGACGAACTGCACGAGCAGGCCGTGTTCATGGCCGGTGAGCAGGCACGCCTGCAGCTTCAGGTCGGCGACATGTTCGAGACACTGTCCCGGCGCAGCCGATCGCTGGTCGACCAACAGCTGTCGCTCATCGACCGTCTCGAGCGCAACGAAGAAGATCCCGAGCGGTTGGACAGCCTGTTCCGGCTCGACCATCTGGCAGCTCGGATGCGCCGCAACGGGGCCAACCTGCTGGTTCTGGCCGGCGCCCGGGTGCCCCGCGAGCAGAGCCGGCCCGTGCAGGTGTCGGCGATCATCAACGCCGCCGCCTCCGAGGTGGAGGACTACGCGCGTGTCGCCACCGCGACGATTCCGGACAGCGAGATAGCGGGTTCCGCGGCGGGCGACCTGGTGCACCTGCTCGCCGAACTGCTGGACAATGCGCTGCGTTATTCGCCGCCGACGTCGCCGGTGCGGGTGTCCGCGCTGCATACCGGCAACGGCGCCCTGGTCCTCGAGGTCAGTGATGTCGGCCTCGGGATGACCGAGGGCGACCTGCGCGTCGCCAACACGCGGCTCGAGTCCGGTGGCGAGGTCACCCCGTACACCGCGCGGCACATGGGCCTGTTCGTCGTGGGCCGGCTGGCGCAACAGCACGGTCTGGTGGTGCGGCTGCGTAGTTCTGTCGCCGGCGAACCGAACTCGGGCACCACTGCCGGTGTCTACGTCCCCGCCGGGTTGATCGCCCAATCTCCCGCACAGCCCCAGCCGCAGGGGTTCGACGACAGCGGGGCACCGGAGCCGTACTCGGGTATCGCCATGGCCCGGGCACTCGACGGGAGCCACGATCCGGCGGCGAACTCCGACGGAGAGGACGTATTCGGGGAGCCCTACCTGAACGGCTCGCACATCGACGTCCCGGTCGCCTTGTTGCCCCGCCGCAATCCGGGCGCCAGCGGCATCTCGGACATTCCGCCGTCGTTCGCACCTCCGGCGGTGAACGGGAAAGCGCACTCGCCCGCGGGGCAGGAGCCCGAATGGCCGGCCGATTCGATGCCGGCGCAGTCGCTGGCGGCGTCGGACCAGCAAACGGCGGATCAGGCCGCCGCCCGGCCTTCGGCCCAGGCACCGACGAACACCTCCGCGTTCTTCTCATCGCGGGCCGAGGTCGCTGGCAACGGTGCGAAACAGCCGCCCGCCACCTCGGGGCCGACCCCGCAGCAACCGGCCGCTACGCCGCCGTCCGGACTCGACGCCGGCCACCAGGCCACCCGGTACTCGTCCCACCCGGGGTCGAACGCCGGGGCCGACGATGCCATCTACCAGCGGATGGTGTCCGAATGGCTGATAGACCCGACCGAACTGGCGAACACCGCTGACCTGCAGTGGGAGTCGGTGTGGGATCACGGCTGGACGGCCGCTGCCGCCGCGCAGGACAAGCCCGCGGATGCCCTCACCGAGCATGGCCTTCCGCTTCGCGAGCCGGGTGCCAGGCTGGTGCCCGGCGCCCCGGATTCCGCCGCGGATGAACCCGTGCGGCGCAATGGCGGCCGGAACGGCGGCGCCCAGAACGGTGGGGCTCACCGCAGCCGCGACGCGGAGAACGAGGTACAGTCGAAAGCCGGATTCGACACCGAAGGGCAGTCGATCCCGCAGCGCGACCCCGACGCGGTCCGCGCAACCATCAGCAACCACTTCGGCGGTGTGCACGCCGGCCGGTCGCACGCCCGGGAACCCAGAGGATCAGATAACGAATGACGTACCCACCACGGTCGACGCAGGGCAACTCGCTCGACTGGTTGGTCTCCAACTTCGCCCGCGAAGTTCCGGGGGTGTCCCATGCGGTTCTGGTGTCCGCCGACGGCCTGTTGATCGCCGCGAGTGAGCACATGCCCGGTGAACGCGCCGATCAGCTCGCCGCGGTCGCGTCCGGACTGGCCAGCCTCTCCACGGGTGCCGCCCAACTGTTCGACGGCGGATACGTGCTGCAGTCAGTCGTCGAGATGGAGAACGGCTATCTGCTGCTGATGCGGGTGGGGGACGGTTCGAATCTCGCCACGCTGGCCACACCCTCCTGCGATATCGGTCAGATCGGCTACGAGATGGCACTCCTTGTGGAGCGGGTCGGCAATGTCGTCCAGTCGTCACGGCGCACCCCTCAGCACTCTTGAGCCGCGATGGACATACCGGATCAGTCGGCTTCCGCGGATGAACCGAGTCTGGTGCGTCCATACACCCTGACCGCCGGTCGCACCGATGCCGTCATCAAGCTGCCCCTGGAGGCGCCGGTGGAAACCGTGCCTGATGCCCGGGCAGACCAGTGGCAGCCAAGCGACGCCCGCCGCAAGATCATCGAGCTGTGTGTCAGCAGTCCGTCGGTCGCCGAGATCGCAGCACATTTGTCGTTGCCGCTCGGCGTTGCCCGTGTCCTGGTCGGCGATCTGGTTTCGTCGGGCTACCTTCGGGTGCACGCGACCCTCGGCGATCGGTCGACGAAGGGCGAGCGCCGTGAATTGATAGGAAGGACCCTCCGTGGCTTACGAGCACTCTGAAAGGCGCGACGCCGCCTCGACGAACCTCGCGGAGAGACGTAACGCGGCGTCCACCAAGATCGTCGTCTCGGGTGGTTTCGGGGCGGGCAAAACCACCTTTGTCGGCACGGTCTCGGAGATCATGCCGCTTCGGACCGAAGCCATGATCACCAACGAATCGGCGGGGGTGGACGGGCTCGAGGCCACCCCGATGAAGAACACCACCACCGTGGCGATGGACTTCGGCCGGATCACTCTCGACGAGGAACTGGTGCTGTACCTGTTCGGCACCCCGGGCCAGCGGCGCTTCTGGTTCATGTGGGATGACCTCGTCCGGGGCGCGATCGGGGCGATCGTCCTGGTGGACGTCCGGCGGCTCGAGGACAGTTTCGCCGCGGTCGACTTCTTCGAGGCCCGCAAACTGCCGTTCCTGATCGCGGTCAACGAATTCGACGGAGCTCCCCGGCATCCCACCCGGGAAGTGCGCAAGGCGCTGGCGTTGGCGGAGACTGTCCCGGTGATCACCGTGGACGCCCGCGACCGGCACTCCGCCACCGACGCCCTGATCTCGATCACCGAATACGCACTGAACACGCTGACGTCGCTGCCCGGCTGATCCTTGGACGAGATCGAACCGGTCTGGGCGGACCGGGAATTCCTCGGCCACGACTTTCGTGACGATGACCTGCGGCGGCTGCGTACAGAACGTGTCGTGTTCACCGAATGCGACTTCAGCGGCGTCGACCTGGCCGAATCCGAACACCACGGTTCGGCGTTCCGCAACTGCACCTTCCGGCGGGCATGGCTGTGGCACAGCACGTTTCGTCACTGCAGCCTGCTCGGCTCGGTGCTCACCGAATGCCGGCTGCGGCCGCTGACTCTGGTCGAGGTGGATTTCACCCTGGCGGTGCTCGGTGACTGCGACCTGCGTGGTGTAGACCTGTCCGACTGCCGGCTTCGCGAGACCGGACTGGTGGGCGCGGACCTGCGCAAGGCGATCCTGCGTGGTGCCGATCTGCGCGGCGCGAGGACGAACGGCATCCGACTGGAGGAGGCCGACCTGCGGGGGGCCCTGGTCGACCCCACGCTGTGGACCACCGCCAAGCTGCGCGGCGCCCGCGTCGACATCTCCCAGGGCCTGGCCTACGCCGCGGCACACGGGCTCGACGTGCACGGCGAGTAGCGATCACGCCGTTCGTTCACCGATAAGCGTTGATTATCAGTCCATTAAGTAATGCAACTTCCCGAGGCCGGCTCAGCCCCCACCCAGCACGGGTACCTATCCGGCGGACATGCTCGTCGACTGGGTACGTGTCTGGTAGGACATGGCGCACCACGTCGAGCGATTCCTGCGGAGAGGGCCTAACCGCCGCCCTTGAGCCGGATCTTCCACCGTACGAAGCCGAGGTAGATCACGCTGATGGCGGCGAGCATGGCCATATCGAAGTACCACGCGCTAGCCGTGTGCTGCCAGTGTGAATCCTTGGGGGTCAGCGGCCCGGGTACCAGCTTGATCAGGTCGACGGTGGAGGCCGACGCCGCGAAACCCCATCTGGCCGGTGTGGCCCAGGACAGCTGGTCGAGGACAAGGCGGTCCGTCACCGGGATCATGCCGCCGGAGAACACCAGCTGAGACATGATCGCCACGACGAGCAGGGGCATGATCTGTTCGTTGGACTTCGCCACGGCCGAAAGCGCCAGCCCGAGCATCGCCGAGGCGACGCAGGCCGACGCGATGTCGACGAACAGTTCCAGGCTGGGTTTGCCCAGCGCTGCCGTGCCTTGGGTGGGGCCGCCCTTGCCGAGTACCACGATGGCGGTCACGATCGCCGACTGGACGACGGCGAACACCGTATAGACGCATACCTTGGCCAGCAGGTACGCCGTGGTGGACAGGCCGACCGCCTGCTCACGCCGGAAGATGGCGCGCTCGCCGATGAGGTCGCGGATCGTGAGCGCGGTGCCCATGAAGATGGCGCCCACGTTGAGCAGCACCAGGATCTGACCCGGCTCGTTGGGCGCGTCGCCCATGGGGTTCGGGATGCCGAAGCCGACCGTGCCAGGTACCGCGAGGGATAGCACGCCCATGATGAACGGCAACAGCGCCAGGAAGATGAAATAGCCGCGGTCGGAGACGATCAACCGCATCTGGCGCCTGGCGATCGTGGAGAACTGCCGGAACAGGCTGGTACGCGTCGGGTTGCCCAGGTCCGCTGGTTTCTCGGCCGGCGGCTGAGGTGGCGGTGGCCCGTGCTGGCTCAGGAACCGGCGGTTGGCCGCCTCCGGGTCGCCCGCGACGGTGCTGAAGATGTCCGCCCAGTTGGTAGTGCCCATCGAGGCACCGATCTGGCTGGGCGATCCGGC
>JAOPWF010000843.1 GCA_025965815.1 Mycobacterium sp. | reverse complement strand
TGCTCCGCGATCCGCACGCAACCGAGATCGCGAGCCTGATCCCGGAGATCCCGGAGGGCGTGGACTGGTGGGATCCGTTGGCCGACAACGCAGTACAGCCCGGGATTGATGCGGTGCTGGTGAACGGTGTCCGGGTTTCACGCGGTAGCCGGGTACGGCTGCACCCATCACGCCGGGCGGATGCGCAGGACATCTTCTTCGCCGGAAAGGTCGCAGTCGTCACTTCGGTTCACGAGGATGTCGACGGGTACCAGCACGTCGGGGTCGTGGTCGAGGACGATCCCGCCGCGGATCTTCACGACTGGTACGGCCGCTATCTGTACTTCGCACCTGACGAAGTCGAACCGCTCGATGCTCAAACAAGTCAGTCCAGATAAGGAGTTCGAGATGGACGTAGTAGGTTGGGTCGCCACCGTCGCCGTGGCGGCGGTCGTTCTCGCGGGAGTAGCGATCGGACTCCGGTCAATACCGGACGTACGGCGCTATCTCAAGATCCGAAACATGTAGCGCCGGTCCGGCGGTATGACGGCCCAGATACTGGTAGCCGGTATCGGCAACATCTTCCTCGGCGACGACGGTTTCGGACCCGAGGTGCTCAAGCACGCCATGGCGCGCCTTTCCGGTTCGGGTGCCCGCTGCGTTGACTACGGGATCCGGGGCATGCATCTGGCCTACGACCTGCTCGACGACTGGGACGCGCTGGTGCTCGTTGACGCCGTACCGAATCGCGGCTCGCCGGGAACGTTGCACGTGTTCGAGGCGGATCACGAGATGACTTCGGCGACAGCGGGTCTCGATGCGCACAGCATGGATCCGGCCGCCGTGTTCGCCAGCCTTCGCGCACTGGGCGGCGGCCTGCCGCGCACGGTCGTGATCGGTTGCGAAGTCGACGACGTCGAGGACGGCATCGGGCTGAGCGACCCGGTCCGCGACGCCGTACCCGAGGCGGTGCGGACCGTGGAGTCCGTGGTGCAGATGTTGTCAGCCGAGTCCAACACGAAGGTTAGGGAGGGCTGAGCGATGTGCCTGGGAATACCCGGTCGGGTCCTCGAGATGCTCGAGGGTTACGGCGGGCAACTGGCCCTGGTCGACGTGGCCGGCGAGCCACGCAAGGTGAACATCGGCATGCTGCCCGAGGAGACCTTCTCCCCCGGTGACTGGGTCATCATTCATATGGGTTTCGTGGTCGAGAAGACCGACCTGGCCGGTGCCGACGCGGCGATGGCCGGATTGGAGTTGATGGGTCGCGGCGGCGATCCCGAGGCCGCGCCATGATCGGAGTCCGGCGATGAGCGCGGCCCCCGAGGCGCCCGCCGCAGGCTGGGAGTTGTTCGCCCAGTACGCGTTTCCGCCGAACGAGTTGGGTTACTGCGGACCGCCGGATTCCTCAGTGCTGCTGCGCGGCGGAAACGCCGCGGCGATCGCCAACCACGCCGAAGGGTTCGACGGGGCATGGGCGTACCTCGAGGCGATCGCCGAGGCGGTCGGCGCCGCCGATCCGCTCGACATCGAGACGGTGCGCAACTACTGGATCGGCGGACCGCTGCTGAACCGTGTCGACCCTGCAACGCTGCTGGACAGGCTGCGCACCGCGTTCGCAGGGCAGCCGACGGGGCTGCTGAGTGAGGTGCCTGCATCGGAATATGTGCTGGCACATCACAGCTTCCAGGTATTCGTCGTCTACCCCTGGGTGAAGTTTCTGGCCGTCGACCAGGGCACCCCGCTGCAGATCCTGCAGGACTGCCGGATCCGCTGGGGAGTCGTGGATTCAGTGGACGAGGAGCACGCCGTCGTGGTGTCGCGGCCGCTGACATTCGACACCGGCGTCCTGTCGTTGGGCGAGCCGGCCGCCGAGACCGTCCGCTGGAGAAAGGGCGGCACATCGCTGGCGCCCGCCCCGTCCCCGGGAGACGCCGTTGCCGCGCACTGGGACTGGATCTGCGGACAGCTCACCAAGCCCGAGGCCGACGCGTTGGCCGGGGCCACTCAGGCCACGCTTGACCTCGTCAACGGCGCGCGCAGCCGAGGATAACGGTCCAGACCGGCTCAGCGCTTGCGAGCGGTCACCAGAAGGTACTCCCACTCCATCGTCGAGGATCCGGCCAGGTAGCGGTCGCCCAGTTGGGCGAGGTCGCGGTCCAGCGCGGCGACACGATCCGGATCGCCGGCAATGTTTCGATAGGCGCCAATGGTTGGCCCGTAGTAGGCCTTGTAATAGTCCCGAACTCGCTCGCCGCCACTGAAGAAGTCCACCGTGAGCATGTGCCGCTGGGTGTCCAACTCGGTAACGCGGTCACCGAACAGCTCGCGGACGTGGTTCTCGCTGCCCCACAGCGGAGGCGGCTGGGCGCCGGGCGGTGGGGCGGGCAGGTACGGCTTCATGGTCGCGAACAGCTGCCCGATGAATCCCTCTGGCGTCCAGCTGAGCACCGCGATTGTTCCGCCGGACCGGCATACCCGGACCAACTCGTCGGCCGATTGCTGATGGTGCGGCGCGAACATCACTCCGATACAGGACATCACCGTGTCGAACTCGTCGTCGGAGAACGGCAGCGCCTCAGCGTTGGCTTCCCGCCACTCCAGCTCAAGTCCCCGGTCGGCGGCGATGGCGGCGCCGGTATGCAGCAACTCGGGGGTGAGGTCGCTCGCGACGACGCTGGCCCCGGTCTGGGCACCGGGGATGGCGGCGTTCCCCGTCCCGGCGGCCACATCGAGGACACGGTCGCCGGGTCCGATGTGGCTGGCTTCGACCAGCACAGGCCCAAGCGGGGCAACCAGGTCGCGGGCGAGTTTGGGGTAGTCCCCCGTGGCCCACATGGCGCGGTGCTTAGCCGCCAGCGCCTTATCGATGGTCGGGGATTCGGTGCTGCTCATGTTCTTCTCCTAGGTGTCGAGCTTTGCTCTGCGGAATATCGTCCGCTCATGGCGGCCGCCTATCTAGTAGCGGATCTGTACCGGCTCCGGTTCAGATTCTCTCCGTTGGTCAGCCGGGACCCTTCGGCTCTTGGGACCCGGTCAATGTCACCGGAGCTTCCTTTCAGTCGTGTGATCACACAGCCATCGGCGCTAATGGTGATGAATTCACGGTCAGTGTCGCGGTGAAATTAGTTTCGGCTCGACGGTGGCCGCCCATCTAGTAACACATGTGAACTATTCGCCGTTCTGGATCTGTACTGGGCATCGCGGCCGTGGAAAGATGTACAGACCGGGTTTGCTGAACCGGGTTGAGGAGTCGGTGAAATGTCGTCATACGGCCAGTTCTGTCCCGTGGCTAAGGCCATGGAGCTGCTCGACGAGCGCTGGACAATGTTGGTGGTACGCGAGTTGTTGCTAGGCAGTACGCATTTCAATGATCTGCGGCGCGGCGTACCGAAGATGTCACCGGCGTTGCTGTCCAAGCGGTTGAAATCGCTGACCCGCGCCGGCGTCATCGAACGATCCGAGATCGACGGACGCACTTCGTACTCGCTTACGCCCTGCGGTCAGGAACTCATCGATGTCGTGGACTCGCTCGGCACCTGGGGGGTGCGCTGGATCGGTGAGCTCGGTGACGAGGACCTAGATCCCCATCTGTTGATGTGGGACATCCGTCGCACCATCCCCATCGAAGCCTGGCCGCGGGCTCGCACCACGCTGGCGTTCCACCTCGACGGTGTCGCCGCAAAAGCGTCGCGCTGGTGGCTGACGGTTTCGGAGGGCCAGGCCGACGTGTGCGATTTCGACCCCGGGTTCGAGGTGACCGCCAGCGTCGAGACCAGTCTGCGCGCCCTGACGCGAATATGGCGCGGCGACGCATCGTGGTCTCACGCCCTGCTCGACGGCAGCGTCGCGGTATCGGGACCGGCCGATGCTCGCCGCAAGGTTCCGTCCTGGCTCGGCCAGTCAGCACTGGCAGCGGTCGCACGCCCGGCGTAGGCCTGCGCGCTCCTACCTTTCGGCCAGGCATGTCCTGGCGCTGTTGATAATCCCGTCGCGATAGGCGCGCACCCGCTCGAACCCGGTGCCTTGGCGATCGGTATCGCCGGGCCCGCGCACCACCAGTAGCGCCTTGATCGCCTCGTCGAGATCTCCGGGCGAGATCCGGTTCGAGCTGCCGGCCTCACGGTCATCCATCACGACGCTTGCTGAGTAGGCCCCGGCCAGGCAGTCCGCCCGCAAAGACTTCGTCTTGTCATCAGACTGATCACCCACGCGGGCCGAAACGGCGAAGTCACCGGCCTGTTCGTAGGTCCGCCGTCAGGCCCGCTAATCCAGAATGCGGCGTGCCACGTTCGTCGTGACCAGGTCGAGCAGCTCGTCGGCACGTCCGGCGAGGATGGTGCGGATCGCGTACAGCGAGAAGCCTTTGGCCTGCTCGACGGTGATGGCCGGCGGAATGGAGAGCTCCTGGCGGGCGGTGACGACGTCGATGACGGCCGGTCCCTCGTGGGCCAGCGCGTCGGCGAGCGCCTCTTCCAGTTCGGCGGGATGCTCGACTCGCCGGCCGAACATGCCCATCGACTGCGCGACGGCCGCAAAGCTCGGGTTGTGCAGGTCGGTGCCGAAGTTGACGATTCCCGCGGCCTTCATCTCCAGCTCGACAAAGTTCAGTGACGAGTTGTTGAAGACGACCACCTTCACCGGCAGCCGGTTCTGCAGCAGGGTGACAAGCTCGCCGAACAGCATGGTCAACCCGCCGTCCCCGGCCAGCGCGATGACCTGGCGATCCGGGAACGCGGTCTGCGCACCGATCGCCAGCGGCAACGCGCACGCCATGGTGCCGTGGTTGAACGAGCCGATCAGCCGGCGTCGGCCGTTCATCGTCAGGTAGCGCGCCGCCCAGACGACCGGGGAACCGACATCGACGGTGAACACGGTGTCGGTGGCGGCCAGCCGATCGGTCAGCGCCGTCAGGTATTCGGGTCGGATCGGGCTGCGGTCGCGATCGTTGACCGCGAGCGAATCCAGCGACCTGCGGGTCTTGCGGTAATGCTCCAGCGCGCGGTCCAGGTGATTGCGCAGCTGCTTCTGCGTCAACAGCGGCTGCAGCGCGGCCAGAGTGTCACCGACGGTGCCCACCAGCCCGAGCTCGATGGGTGTGCGCCGGCCCAGGTTCCGGCCGCGGATGTCGACCTGCACGACGCTGGCGCCCTCGGGATAGAACTGCTGGTAGGGAAAGTCGGTGCCGAGCATCAGCACGGCGTCGGCCTCTTTGAGCGCCTTGTAACCCGACGCGAATCCGAGCAGACCGGTCATGCCGACGTCGAAGGGATTGTCGTACTCGATGAACTCCTTGCCCCGGAGCGCGTGCACGACGGGCGCGTTGAGCGTTGCGGCGACCCCGATCAACGCTTCATGGGCGCCCGCGACACCGGCTCCACCGAGGATGGTGACCTTCTCCGCGCCGTTGAGAATGGCGGCGGCCCGCCGCAGCGATTCGTCGTCAGGACGGATGACCGAACTCGTCGCGACGATGGGCCGTGACTTCCACGGGGTTTCGTCGCTGCGTTGCAGGAAGATCTCCCCCGGGACGACGACGACCGCAACACCGTTCTCCTCCACCGCGGCACGCATCGCCATCGCCAGGATCCGCGGCATCATCTCCGGAGTGCTGACCAGTTCGCAGTAGACGCTGCACTCCTTGAAGAGCTCCTGTGGATGGGTCTCCTGGAAGTACTCAGAACCGATTTCGGTGCGCGGAATGTGCGCGGCGACCGCGAGGACGGGGACGCGGCTGCGGTGGGCGTCGAACAATCCGTTGATCAGGTGCAGATTGCCGGGCCCGCAACTTCCGGCGCATACCGCCAGCTTGCCGGTGAGCGCGGCGTCGGCGGCGGCGGCGAACGCGGCCGCCTCTTCGTGGCGTACGTGCTCCCAGGAGATTTCACCCGCGCGGCGGATCGCGTCGGTGAATCCGTTGAGGCTGTCGCCGGGCAGGCCGTACACCCGGCTCACACCGCTGACCTTCAGGGCGGAAATGACGTGATCGGCGACCGTTGCCATCGACGCTTCCCCTCTCCTGCGAGTACCGCCAGGTTAGCCGCGTGCCACTGCTTACGGGGCTCCCGTGCGCGGCGACTTCCCCAATGCCCGGCGATCAAACGTCATATGTCTGTAAGACCTCCGGCCCAGCCCGCAGGTAGGTTGGCGGCATGCCAGTGTCGGCGCGCGGTGTGCGGATGCTGATCGGCATCGCGGCGGCCGCGATAGCTCTCGGCGTCACTCAGCTGGTGGCCGTTCCGTTCGGGGCGGCCGCCGATGCGCGCACCGCCGTCGGCTCCGCGCTGATCGATCTGACGCCCGGTCCGGTCAAAGAGTGGGCGATCCAGACGTTCGGTACGAACGACAAACTGTTTCTCTCGGCCATGGTGCTGATCGTCATCGCCGCGGTCGCCGCCTACACCGCGGTCTGGGAGACCCGTCGGTTCCCGGTCGCCAGCGTGGCGATCGTCGTGGCGGGGATCGCAGGCTCGGTCGCTGTGCTCTCCCGTCCCGGCGCCGCCGCCGTCGATATCCTGCCCACGGTGGTCGGCACACTCTGCGGTGTCGCGGCACTGAGGTTCCTCACGTCGGGCCGGCTGCGGGACAACCCCACCGAAGCCACGCAGGCCGAGGACAGCGAAAACGCTACGGCGCAGCCCGATCCCGGCCGTCGGCTGTCACTGGCCGCGCTCGGGCTGCTTGGAGTCGGTGTGCTCAGCGGAGCGGCGGGCGCGATATTGACCCGCCAACTGAGTTCGGTGGCCGGCGAGCGCGCGGCCTTCACGCCGCCGAAGCTCAACCGGCCCATCCCGCCGCCACCGCCGAACGTGCAACCCGCTGGTGTTGCGTTGCCGAGCTATGTCACCAGCAACGCGGACTTCTACCGCATCGACACCGCCCTGAGTGTCCCTCAGCTCAGCCGCAACGACTGGCGACTGAAGATCCACGGGATGGTGGACCGCGAAATCACCTACCGCTTCGAGGATCTGCAGAAATTCGACGCCGTCGAGAAGATGGTGACGCTGACCTGCGTGTCGAACCCGGTCGGCGGCGACCTCATCTCCAACGCGGTGTGGACGGGATATCGGGTGCGAGACCTGTTGGCGGGCGCGGGAGTTCATCCCGACGCCGATATGGTGCTGTCCACCTCCATCGACGGGTTCACCGCGGGTACGCCCGTCGAAGCCATGACCGACGGGCGCGACGCGATTCTGGCGGTCACCATGAACGGCCAGCCGCTGCCGATCGAGCACGGCTACCCGGCCCGCTTGGTGGTGCCGGGCCTTTACGGCTACGTGTCGGCGACCAAGTGGGTCGTCGACCTGGAGTTGAGCCGCTTCGACCGGGCGAAGGCGTACTGGACCCGCCTCGGTTGGGCGCCGCGGGGACCGATCAAGACGGAGTCTCGGATCGATGTGCCCAAGAGCGGCCAGGACATCGCGCAGGGACCGGTGACGTTCGGCGGGGTGGCGTGGGCGCAGAACCGCGGCGTCCGTGCCGTCGAGGTCCGCATCGATGGCGGCGACTGGCGCCCGACGGAGCTTGGTGCCCGCTACACGAATGACGCGTGGCGGCTGTGGAGCTACCGGTGGAACGCCACCGCCCCCGGATCGCACACGATCACCGTCCGGGCCACCGACAACACCGGGGCCGTCCAGACGTCGGATCAGGCCGATCCGGTTCCCGACGGCGCATCGGGCTGGCACACCGTGTCGTTCGCGGTCAGGTGACCGCCCGATACGGTCGCACTATGACGAATCGACCGGCCCAGGTTTGGCGGTTGAACCTGCGCGACTCGCTGCTGGCGGCCCGCGGAGCCGGCGACAGGGACCGAATGATGGTGCTGCGCTCCGCGCTCAGCGCCATCGACAACGCCGAGACGCCCGACTCCGCCGACGTGGGCGCGAGTCCGGCGGGGGTGATCGCCGGCAGCGTGGCGGGCCTGGGCGCCGCCGAGGTCCCACGCCGGGAACTGACCGACGAGCAGATCCGTGATCTGCTGCGCTCCGAGATCGCAGAGCGGCTGGCCGCGGCCGAGCAGTTCATCGCCGGCGGCCGGCCCGAGCGTGGGCTCGCCCTGCAGGCGGAGGCGGCGGTCCTGACCGACCTGCTCGGCTCCGACGGCGACGACTGAGGGATGTCCGACGGCCGTGCAAGGCTGGGGTGTGCTGCTCGCTGACGTCGCGACCGCTTCGGCGGAGATAGGTGCCGTGTCCGCGCGCCTGGCCAAGGTCGCGCGCATCGCCGATCTGCTGGACGGCGCGGGTGAAGAAGGCGAGCCGACGCTGGTCCCGACGGTCGTGTCCTGGCTTTCCGGTGAGCTGCCGCAGCGGCAGATCGGCGTCGGCTGGGCCGCATTGCGCTCGCTTCCAACCCCGCGGGCAGAACCGGTGCTGACGGTGGCCGAAGTCGACGCGGCGTTCTCCGCCATCGGTGCGGTCTCGGGCCGAGGATCCCAGGCCCGGCGCGCCGACCTCGTCAACGACCTCTTCGCTGCGGCAACCGACTCCGAACAGACCTTCCTGCGCCGGTTGCTTGGCGGTGAACTGCGCCAGGGCGCACTCGGCGGAGTGATGGCCGATGCGGTGGCCAAAGTCGCCGGTGTCGGGGCGCCGGTGGTTCGGCGGGCGGCCATGCTCGGGGGCGACCTACCCGCAGTGGCCGCCGCGGCCCTGACCGGCGGCGAGGTCGCGCTGAGCGAGTTCACGTTGCGGGCGGGACAGCCGGTCGGGCCGATGCTGGCCCAGACCGCCACCGGTATCACCGAAGCCCTCGAACGTCTCGGCGGCGAGGCGGTATTCGAGGCGAAGCTGGACGGGGCCCGGGTGCAGATCCACCGGGCCGGCGACCAGGTGTCGATCTACACCCGCAGTCTCGAGGACGTCACCGCGCGGCTGCCGGAGGTCGTCGACGCCGCGCTGGCGTTGCCGGTCAGCGACCTGATCGCCGACGGCGAGGCCATCGCGCTGCGTCCCGACGGGCGGCCGCACCGATTCCAGGTGACCGCATCCCGCTTCGGCCGCAGCGTCGACATCGCCGCCGCACGCACGGCGCAGCCGCTGTCGGTCTTCTTCTTCGACCTGCTTCATCTGGACGGCACCGACCTGCTGGACGCGCCCGCCACCGAGAGGCTGGCCGCGCTGGACGCGATCGTCCCGGCGCAGCACCGGGTTGACCGCCTGGTCACCGCCGACCCGGACGCCGCGAGGCGCTTTCTCGACGTGACCCTGGATGCCGGCCACGAAGGGGTGATGGCCAAGTCGCTGACGGCTCCCTACGAGGCGGGCCGGCGCGGCGCGGGCTGGTTGAAGGTCAAACCGGTGCACACCCTGGATCTGGTGGTGCTCGGAGTCGAATGGGGCTCGGGACGGCGGACCGGGAAACTGTCCAACATTCACCTCGGCGCCCGAGACCCGGCAACCGGCGGATACGTGATGCTCGGGAAGACGTTCAAGGGAATGACCGACGCCATGCTGGATTGGCAGACCAGCCGATTCACCGAGCTGGCGGACGGAGGAACCGATGGATACGTGGTCAAGGTGCGGCCCGAGCAGGTCGTCGAGATCGCCTTCGACGGCGTGCAGGGCTCGACGCGTTACCCGGGTGGGATGGCATTGCGCTTCGCTCGCGTGCTGCGCTACCGGGATGACAAGGCCCCCGCGGAAGCTGACACCATCGACACCGTGCGCGCCCTGTACCAGCGCAGCGACTAGGTGTACCGAGTCAGGCGCGATGAGCGCTTGCGCGAAGAGCAGCAAGGAAGGAGCCGCCATTGCGTGAACTCGTGTACTTCGTCGCGGTCAGCCTCGACGGCCAGATCGCCGAACCCGACCACACCTTCGACGCCTTCCCCGTGGAGGTCGATCACATCTACATGATTCTTCGGGACTACACCGACACGCTGCCTGCGCCCAGGCTGCAGGCACTCGGACTCACGCCCACCACGTCCCGTTTCGACACCGTGCTGATGGGCTGGAACACCTACGCGGCCGGGTTGGCGCACGGCGCGCAAGGTTGGCCAGTCCCTCCGCACCCTCGGCAGTTCGTGTTCTTCCGTTCGCGCGGCCCCCGGGACGCACCGCCGAACATCACCGTCACCGCCGAGAACCCGGTCGCCGTAGTTGCCACGCCTGAAAACCGAGAGCACCGGCACGGGCATCTGGCTGTGTGGTGGCGGGCGGTTGGCCTCCACCCTCGTCGACCACATCGACCGTCTGGTGCTCAAGGTCAATCCGGTCGTCTTCGGTTCAGGTATCCCGCTGTTCGCCGCGTTCGGCAGCCGGCCGCGCAAGTTCACGCTGGTGGCCAGCACCCCCTACCGGTCGAGAGCGTCGTGGTGGTCAACGAATACACGGGGCACTGATCGCCCGAGCACGCAACGAAAGCCATCGTTTCGCCGCAGCGCGTATTGACCGATGAAAAGATCACCAAGGCATGACACTCCAGCGTCGTCGAGGGAGGGCACCGTGGCTACACCCACCGCCACACCGTCGGATCACTCCGATCTATACGAAGATCACGACGGCGGCATCACCTACATCCGCACCGACAAAGATCTGCCCCCGGTGGCGATCATCGACCGCTCGCCGATCACCACGAAACACAAGATCGTCTTTGCGATCATCGCGCTGATCGGCGCGGTGGCATGGGCGATCATCGCGTTCTTCCGCGGGGAGACCGTGAACGCGGTCTGGTTCGTCATCGCGGCGGTCTGCACCTATGTGATCGGCTACCGGTTCTACGCGCGGTTCATCGAGATGAAGATCGTGCGGCCTCGCGACAACGATGCGACTCCGGCCGAGGTCTTCGAGAACGCCACCGACTACATGCCCACCGACCGACGGGTGCTGTTCGGCCACCACTTCGCCGCGATCGCCGGAGCGGGCCCGCTCGTCGGCCCGGTGCTGGCCACCCAGATGGGATACCTGCCCGGCACCATCTGGATCGTCATCGGCGCCGTGTTCGCGGGATGCGTGCAGGACTACCTCGTGCTGTGGGTCTCGGTCCGGCGGCGCGGCCGGTCGCTGGGGCAGATGGCGCGCGACGAGCTCGGCGCTGTCGGTGGCACGGCCGCGATCATCGGCGTGCTCGTCATCATGGTGATTCTGCTTGCCGTGCTGGCACTGGTTGTGGTGCAGGCACTCGCGCAGAGTCCGTGGGGCGTCTTCTCCATCGCGATGACGATCCCGATCGCCATCTTCATGGGCCTGTACCTGCGCTTCCTGCGACCCGGAGCGATCTCGGAGGTCTCGCTGATCGGCGTGGCGCTACTACTGCTCGCCGTCATCTCCGGCAACTGGGTCGCCCAAACAGCTTGGGGCGCATCCTGGTTCGACCTGTCGCCGGTTGCCTTGTCGTGGTGCATCATCATCTACGGCTTCGCGGCGTCGGTGCTGCC
>JAOPWF010000838.1 GCA_025965815.1 Mycobacterium sp. | reverse complement strand
ACCTGCGGTACCGACGTTGTACACAGAGCGTCTAAATGAAAACCTCATGGTAGGAAATGATGGCTCGCACGAAGATGGTCAATCGCTGGCGTCGCAACATGGAAGTCCGTGATGACCAGCCGTACGTCGACATGCTCACCACCCTGTCGGAGGGGTCGGTGCGACGCAACTTCAATCCGTACACCGACATCGACTGGGACTCGCCGGAATTCGCGGTCACCGAAAACGACACGCGCTGGATCCTGCCTGCGACCGATCCGCTCGGTCGCCACCCCTGGTACCAGAGCCAGTCGCAGGAGCGCCAGATCGAGATCGGCATGTGGCGCCAGGCCAATGTCGCCAAGGTCGGTCTGCACTTCGAGAACATCCTGATCCGCGGCCTGATGCAGTACTCGTTCTGGGTGCCCAACGGTTCGCCGGAGTACCGCTACTGCCTGCACGAGGCGGTCGAAGAGTGCAACCACACCATGATGTTCCAGGAGATGGTGAACCGCATCGGCGCCGATGTGCCGGGTATGCCGCGACTGCTGCGCTGGGCCGCCCAGGTGATCCCGCTGGTCGCGGGCCCGCTGCAGGTCGCGTTCTTTGTGGGCTTGCTCGCGGGCGAGGAGCCCATCGACCACACCCAGAAGAACATCCTGCGTGAGGGCAAGGTGCTGCATCCGATCATGGAGCGCGTGATGGCGATTCACGTCGCCGAGGAAGCCCGCCACATCTCGTTCGCCCACGAGTACCTGCGCAAGCGCGTCCCGCACATGAAGACGCGCAAGCGATTCTGGTTGTCGATCTACGTGCCGATCGTGATGCGAACGCTGTGCCAGGCGATCATCGTGCCGCCGCGCAGCTTCTGGAAGGAACTCGATATCCCACGCTCCGTGCGCAAGGAGATCTTCTTCCGGTCGCCGGAGTCGCGGGCGATGCTGCGCGACATGTTCGGCGACGTCCGGATGCTGGCCCACGACACCAGGATGATGAATCCGGTCGCCAAGCTGATGTGGCGGATCTGCAAGATCAACGGTCAGCCGTCCCGCTACCGCAGCGAGCCACAGCGTCAGCACGTCGTCGCTGTGCCCGCCGCGTAGGGCTAGACGTCGCACGATGCCACATGTGATTACCCAGTCGTGTTGTAGCGACGGATCCTGCGTTTACGCCTGCCCGGTCAACTGCATCCACCCGTCGCCGGACGAGCCCGGCTTCGCCACCGCGGAGATGCTCTACATCGATCCGGTGGCTTGCGTGGACTGCGGCGCCTGTGTCAGCGCCTGCCCCGTCGGAGCGATCGCGGCGGACACCCGGTTGGAGCCCCGGCAACTGCCGTTCGTCGAGCTGAACGCGTCGTTCTATCCCGACCGGTCGGCGGACGTGAAGCTGCCACCGACCTCCAGGCTGGCGCCGGTCATCCCGGCACCCGAAGTTCGCCGTGGCACCCAGCCGCTGACGGTGGCGATCGTCGGCTCCGGGCCCGCCGCGATGTATGCCGCCGACGAGCTACTCACCCAGCAGGGTGTGCGGGTCAACCTTTTCGAGCGGTTGCCAACCCCGTACGGGCTGGTTCGCGCCGGCGTGGCACCGGATCACCAGAGCACCAAGCGGGTGACGGCGCTGTTTGACAAGATCACCCGCCGGCGCGGGTTCCGGTTCTTTCTCAACGTCGAGGTGGGCAACCACGTGACCCACGCCGACCTGCTGGCACACCACCATGCCGTGCTGTACGCCTCCGGCGCCCCGAACGACCGCCGCCTCGACATCGACGGCATGGGTCTGCCCGGCACCGGCACCGCGACCGAAATGGTCGCCTGGATCAACGGACATCCCCAGTTCACCGACCTGCCGGTGGACCTCGGCCACGAGCGCGTGGTCATCGTCGGCAACGGCAACGTGGCGCTGGACGTGGCGCGGATCCTGACCACCGACCCCGACGTGCTGGCCGGCACCGACATCTCCGACCAGGCGCTGGCCGCGCTGCGGCGCTCGGCGATCAAGGAGGTCGTCATCGCCGCCCGCCGGGGGCCCGCCGACTCGGCGTTCACGCTGCCCGAACTGATCGGGCTGACCTCGACCGCCGACGTCGTGCTCGACTGCGCCGACCACAACCTGGTGATCGCCGACCTGGCCACCGCCGACGACGCGCTGACCCGCAACAAGCTGCAGATCCTGAGCGAACTCGGCGACGCGTCCGCCCCGGCTTCGCGTCCGCGCATCAGGCTGACCTACCGCATGACGCCCCGACGGATCCTCGGCGATCAGCGAGTCGACGGTGTCGAGTTCGCAGTCACCGGGACCGACGAGCTGCGCCGGGTCGGAGCCGGTCTGGTGCTGACCTCAATCGGCTACCGGGGCAAGCCAATTCGCGATCTGCCGTTCGACGAGGCGACCGCCGTGGTGCCGAACGACGGCGGCCGGGTCACCGACCCGGAGACCGGCCGGCCGGTGCCGGGAACCTATGTGGCGGGTTGGATCAAGCGCGGGCCCACCGGATTCATCGGTACCAACAAGTCCTGCGCGCTGCAAACCGTCCAGCAACTGGTCGCCGATTACAACGACGGGCTACTGGCCGACCCGGTCGGCAGGCCGTCGGCACTGGACAAACTGGTTCACCGCCGACAGCCCGAGGTGGTCGACGCCGCGGGATGGCGGGCCATCGACGACGCCGAGATAGCCCGCGGCGGCGCGGAGGGCAGGCCACGCGACAAGTTCACCACCGTCGCCGACATGCTCGCCGTGGCGGCGACCGCGGCGCCCACGCCGAAGCCGCTGGCCAGGAGGGTGCTCAGCGGCCTTCGACGCTGACGACGGGCGGGCCGAAATCGAAGGGTTTCGACGACTCGGACGGGGTATGCGAACCCGACAGTCGATCGAACAGGAGTAGCGAAATGGCCAATCCCATCGACGTGCAGAAGGCCCTCGCCGGCGAGTCCTACCCCGCCAGCAAGTCGGACCTGATCGAGAAGGCCAAGGAGAACGGGGCCGACCAGAGCTTGGTGGACGATCTCGACAAACTTCCCGACAGGGAGTACAGCGGGCCCGACCAGGTGCAGAAGGCGCTGTTCTGAAGCCTGGTCCGACACCAGCCCGCTAGGCGGACTCGTGCTGTCGCATCGCCTCGGCGATCTCGTCCATGCTGACCTCTCGAATGGGCTGCCCGAGTGACCACTGATGGCCGAACGGGTCGGTCACGATGCCGTAGCGGTCGCCCCAGAACTGGTCCTCGAGCGGGGCGACGACGGTCGCACCGGCGTCGACTGCCCGCTGGAAGCTGGTGTCCACGTCGGTGACTGTGAGGTGGATCGTCACCGGCGTTCCCCCGAGGGCCTTGGGTGTCATCGACTTGCCGCCGCTGGCCTCCGGGAAGTCGTCGTTGAGCATCACCATGGAGCCGTTGATCCGGAGCGCGGCATGAATCAGCTTGCCGTCCGGACCCGGCACCCGGCCGAGCTCGACGGCGTCGAAGGCCTTGACGTAGAAGTCGATAGCGGCCGCGGCGTCGTCGACGACGAGGTGCGGGGACAGCGTGGGTTCGACGTTGATAGCCATGATGGTCTCCTCAGGGGTTGGTGTTTCGGCCTCTGCGCTGGCGCTTGCGTACTGACCCCGGGCGCGGCCGAATCTCATCGCTACCCAACCCACTGAACCACCGCGGTGCGACGACCGGGCCGAAACCGTTCCGAATCCCCGGGTCGCTTCGCTCCAGCCCACCGCTACCCCTTCGAAACCAGGTCCCAGCCCTCGACGGCTTCCGGGCTGCGCGGCTCCGGACCGACATAGATTGCCGACGGGCGGACGAGCTTGCCCAACTGCTTCTGCTCGAGGATGTGTGCGCACCAACCGGCGGTGCGTCCGCAGGTGAACATGGCCGGCATCATCCGCGCCGGCACCCGGGCGAAGTCCAGGATCACCGCGGCCCAGAACTCGACGTTGGTTTCGATCGCCCGGTCGG
>JAOPWF010000831.1 GCA_025965815.1 Mycobacterium sp. | reverse complement strand
GATCGTGTTCTCCTTGCCGGTGCCCTTGTCCTTGGCGGTGACGTGGACGATGCCGTTGGCGTCGATGTCGAAGGTGACCTCGATCTGCGGGACACCCCGCGGGGCCGGCGGGATGCCAGTCAGCTCGAAGGAGCCGAGCAGCTTGTTGTGCGACGCGATCTCACGCTCGCCCTGATAGACCTGGATCTGCACCGACGGCTGATTGTCATCGGCCGTGGTGAAGGTCTCGCTGCGCTTGGTCGGGATCGTGGTGTTGCGCTCGATGAGCTTGGTCATCACCCCGCCCTTGGTCTCGATACCCAGTGACAGCGGGGTGACGTCAAGTAGCAGAACGTCTTTGACCTCACCCTTGAGCACGCCGGCCTGCAGCGCAGCGCCGACGGCGACGACCTCGTCGGGGTTGACGCCCTTGTTGGGCTCCTGGCCGCCAGTCATTTCCTTGACCAACTCGGATACCGCGGGCATCCGGGTGGAACCACCCACCAGCACCACGTGGTCGATCTCCGACACCGGGATGCCGGCATCCTTGATCACCGACTGGAACGGGTTGCGAGTGCGGTCCAGCAGGTCCTGCGTGATCCGCTGGAACTCCGCACGGCTCAGCTGCTCGTCGAGGAACAGCGGGTTCTTGTCCGCGTCAACGGTGATGTACGGCAGGTTGATCGAAGTGCTCTGCGAGCTGGACAGCTCGATCTTCGCCTTCTCGGCGGCCTCACGCAGCCGCTGCATCGCCATCTTGTCCTTGGTCAGGTCAATGCCGTTCTGCGCCTTGAACTTGTCGACCAGCCAGTCGACGACGCGCTGATCCCAGTCGTCGCCACCGAGGTGGTTGTCACCCGAGGTCGCGCGGACCTCGACGACACCGTCACCGATTTCCAGCAGCGAGACGTCGAAGGTGCCGCCACCGAGGTCGAAGACCAGGATGGTCTGTTCCTTCTCGCCCTTGTCCAGCCCATAGGCCAGCGCCGCGGCGGTCGGCTCGTTGACGATGCGCAGCACGTTGAGCCCGGCGATCTGGCCGGCCTCCTTGGTGGCCTGCCGCTGGGCGTCGTTGAAGTACGCGGGCACGGTGATCACCGCGTCGGTGATGTCCTCACCCAGGTAGGACTCCGCGTCGCGCTTGAGCTTCATCAGCACGCGCGCACTGATCTCCTGGGCGGTGTACTTCTTGCCGTCGATCTCCACGGACCAGTCGGTGCCCATATGCCGCTTCACCGAACGGATGGTCCGGTCGACGTTGGTCACCGCCTGGTTCTTGGCGGGCTGACCGACCAGCACCTCGCCGTTGCGCGCGAACGCGACAACCGACGGGGTCGTGCGGGAGCCCTCGGAGTTGGCGACGACCACAGGGTCGCCACCCTCCAGTACCGCGACGACGGAGTTGGTGGTCCCGAGGTCGTGTCCGACCGCACGAGCCATGTTAGGTCCTCCAGAATATCTAGATAGATCACGTATTGGGGTCTGAGTGGACGGCACTCAAGACTGCTATTGACCAATATGCCATGTCAAACCAGAGTTGAGTCTTATTCACTCAAGTATCAATGCGGTCAACGGGCGGCCTCTGCGGTTTGTTCCCGGAGTCGACACCACAAGAACGCGCCGCGATCGACACCTGGAATCCCCTGGCACGGGTCGCGCCTAGCTATGAAAACTTCCCGAAATCCCAACAGATTCATCGGCTCACCGAATGCCCGCCCGAAGTGCGTGCGGCGTTCGCGTCGTTGCGAGTCCGCCAGGACGCCTGGAGTATCCGTCAGAAACAGGCCCGCCACGATTTCGTCGACATCATGGAGCATTTGTGGTCCTGACGACCAGCGCCCCAGACACCTGCCCTCCCAGACAACCCGCAGGGGCCTGCGATGAGCGATAACGGTGCGATTCCTGAACTTACCGAGACGGAGAAGGCCCGCTGGGCAGCCGTCGACTCGGCAATCGGTGCGTTGTCGGCCGGCGTGCGCGACGGCACTCTAGACGCCGACGGGCTGGCCGCCACGGTCAACCAGATCCAGCAAGTCGACGTCGACCGGGCGCGGTTCCGTGAAAGTCTGCACGTCCCCGCCGTACCCGCGGCGCGCGGTTCTAGGAATTCCGATTTCGTGTCCAAATCCTAATTACATGGCCGGCGGCGATGCTGTCATGCATGTTCTGCTCGGGCGGTGTCACGAGCTCCCGATTAACAGGTCGACGCTGTTGCATCAGGTCATGCTCGTGAGCCCGTCCCCGCGCGGCGGGTGACGGATTACCGGTTGTCGTCGAAATCCCCTGGTCGGGTGGTGGCGGGAGCTCGCACTGTGGTGCGGTTGCGGGTTCCTACGCCGGTTATGATGCAGGTTGGCGCTCGTGCGAGTCCGCCAAGATCGATGTTGGTTTGCGCTATGACGCAGAAGCGGTCACGGCTGCCCGGCTGGATGCCGGGTGGGACTTTTGCGCGCGGCGGTTCCGATGCGCAAGTAGGGCCGGCACCGATGCGCGCGGGCCTGCTGTCGTTGTTGCTGGGCCCGACGGCCCCGCCCCTGGCGCTGGGGCTGATGGTCGCCGCGTCGCTGGTTGTGGCAGCGACCTTGGTGTTGTATCCGCTCGAGCGGGTCGCGCCAGAGAACGCCCTAGGAGTGGTCTACCTGCTCGGCGTCGTGCTGGTCGCGATTGGGTGGGGGTTCTGGCTGGCTGCGGCGACGTCGGTGGCCAGCGTCCTGGCCTTCGACTACTTCCATATCCCGCCAGTCGGGAGCCTTATGGTGACCCGGCCCCAGGACGGGGTGACACTTCTTGTCTTCCTGGTCGTCGCGCTGTCGGCCACCACTCTCGCCGCCGTGGCTCGAGCGCGTGCCGCCGAGGCAGGAGGCAAGCCATGACGAGCTCAGCGTGCTCGCGGAGCAGCAGGGCGCGTTGCGGCGGGTCGCGACCCTGGTCGCGCGTGGGGCGAGCCCGTCGGAGGTATTTGCAGCGGTAGCCGACGAACTGGCCCGATGCCTGCATGTGGTCAACGCGGGGCTGCTCCGCTACGAGGCCGACGGCACCGGGTTCGTGGTTGCCGTTCAGTACGAGCCTGGGATAACAAAGATGCCTGCGGCCGGCGAGCGTATTCCGTTGGGGGGCGACGACGTCGGAGCGTTGGTGTTACGCACCGGCCGCGCCGCCAGAATTGACAACCACGAAGACGCCAGCGGTCCGGAAGCCGCACGCATCCGTGCCGAGGGCATCCGTTCGATCGTGGGAGTCCCCGTCATTGTCAACGGCCGATTATGGGGCGCGGCTATCGTCGGCTCGCGGCGTCCCGAACCCATGCCACCGGACACCGAGGCGCGCATCGGCGACCTCGCCGATCTGGTGGCTACCGCTATTGCCAATGCCGCCACTCGCGCCGAACTGCAGGCGAGCCGTGACGAGCTCGGCGTGCTCGCGGGGCTACAGGCCTCGTTGCGGCGGATTGCGACGCTGGTCGCGCATGGGGTCCCGCCGTCGGAGGTGTTCTCCGCGGTGGTGGGGGAGGTGTCCCGATGCCTGGAAGTACAACACTCGGTTCTGTTCCGCTACGAGCCCGACGGCGCGGCCTTCCTCGTCGCGGCCTGCGATGAAGATCCCGGGGTGAAGAAGATGCCGGTCGGTGAGCGGTTTTCACTCGAGGGCGAAAGCGTCGTGGCGATGGTGTCGCGCACCGGCCGCGCCGCCCGGATGGTCAGCTACGAGAATGCTTCCGGCTCCGTCGCCGCGCGCATGCGTGATCTGGGCCTCCGCGCGGCGGTGGGTGCACCGATTGTCGTCGAAGGCCGCTTGTGGGGTGCGGCCATCGTCGGCTGGTCGCGACCGGACCCCTTGCCGCCCGACACCGAGGCGCGCGTCGGAGACTTCGCGGATCTTGTCGCGACCGCGATTGCCAACGCCGAGGCCCACGCGCAACTCACCGCGTCTCGGGCCCGGATCGTGGCGGCCGGCGACGATGCCCGGCGCCGTATCGAACGCGATCTGCACGACGGCGCCCAGCAGCGGCTGGTCTCGCTCGGGCTGCAGCTGCGCGCCACGGAGGCGTGCGTGCCTGCCGAACTGCAGCCGCTTAAGGAGCAGATTTCTCACCTCGTCACAACTGTGGCCGCAGTCTCGCATGAGGTGCAGGAGATCTCACGCG